>CAYUUN010000004.1:0-62919 GCA_964447895.1 uncultured Bacteroides sp.
CAATCAACTGACTTTTTAATGCGCTTATTCGCATAAAAATATTAACTTTGCAATTAGAATACCCGCAAAACCCATGCACCTCATTAACGACAACTTGCAGAAACTGGCTGCCTTATGCCGAAAGTATAAGGTGAGTAAGCTCTATGCTTTCGGGTCTATCCTAACATCACGATTCAACGAAAACAGCGATGTGGATATTCTTGTGAACTTCAATTCCGAGATAGACCACACAAACTATGCCGACAACTTTTTCGATTTATACCATGCTTTGAAATCACTTTTTGGCAGAGATGTCGACCTTGTGGACGAAACAGCTGTAAAGAACCCCTATTTCAAAGAGGAACTCGAAGAAACCAAACAGATGCTCTATGCCAGCCCGCAATTCGAGGCTTTATAATTTAAAAATGGAGAAGCTACGCCACCATATTTATTTGATTGTCACGCCTCACGACAATAATAGTTCACGGGACAGTCGCATCTATGACTATTTTCAACTTGTGGCCATTGTCTTGAGCCTTGTACCCCTTGCATTCAGAAATTACACGCCATTTTTTGCCGGGCTTGAATACGTTTGCGTAAGCTTGTTCATACTTGACTATGCATTCAGGTGGTTGACTGCCGATTATAAAATTAGAAAAGGATGGCTGAGTTACGTGCTGTATCCACTTACCCCGATGGCAATTATTGATTTGCTTTCGATATTGCCCACATTCTCAATTATAAACGAGTCTTTTCATCTCTTCCGCGTAACGCGTCTTGTCAAAATCTTCAGGCTTCTTAAATTTGGACGTTATTCTAAGGAATTGGGCGTATTACTTCAGGTTCTACGCGAACAACGTTCAATCCTTCTATCGGTTTTGACTCTTGCCATCTTTTATATATTACTGACGGCATTGTTAATGTTCAGTGTTGATGAGAAGTTTGATAACTTCTTTGATGCTCTGTATTGGGCAACCTCTGCTCTGACAACGGTCGGTTATGGAGATGTGTACCCGCATAACGATGTCGGAAAAGTAATAAGCATGTTGTCATCTCTCGTAGGCGTTGCAATTATAGCGCTGCCTTCGGGAGTGATCACTGCAAGCTACCTGAAAGCAATTGAAAAAAACAATTTAAACAAATCTTAATCCATCTATCATTATATGGCTTGGCGTTATAGAAAACGTGTAAAAGTCGCTCCCGGCGTTTATATGAACATCTCAAAAAACGGAATCAGTACTTCCGTGGGCGTCCGAGGAGCAAGCATGACTTTTGGAAACAATGGAACATATCTAAACACAGGCATTCCCGGCACAGGATTCTATAGCAGACAACGTATAGGGGGGCCTGCCACTCCGCGTGTACACTACTCCACACCATCTACCCCTCAAATACATTCAAAAGGAACATATACATTTACGGGTATTCTATGTGCGATAGCGGCAATCACTTGCCTGGCTTTGGCTCCAATAGGACTTATAGGTACATTCGTTTTTGCTGCAGGCACATGGGCAAACTTCTCCAATCGAAAAAAGTATTATGGTAAATCAGCATCCAATAACAGCCCATCTTTCATAGCAGATGCAAAGGGGGCACTCGCATTGTCTACCGATGAACGTAAAAAGAGAATTTTGGCCAACTTCATTGCAACAGTGGAGACTATTGATGCTATAGAGGATGAAGAGCTGATTCTCGAATCTCTGAAAAAGAGGCCGCAGAAAAACGCAGACCTCATCACATCGCATAATGCTGATTTGGAGGCTTTGAAAACAAAGCTATCTGCCACGGAATACAACGTGGATTCATCTGTCCCCACAAAAGTTCTTGCTCTTTACGAGAATGTCTGTCAATCCTTTGAACAGCTCTTAACATCTCACAAAATATGGATCGAGACCTCTCGTATTCAAAACACAGAGCGTAAAGCATCGGCGCTTTCCCTAATTGATCGCAAGGAAACAACTCTGGGAGTGGGTGTTTTCAACTACATCAAATCAAAATATGATGTGCCTGCTATTCCTTTCGGGTCGCATATTCTCTATCTCTACCCTGAGTTCGCTATCCTTTCCCAGTCACCTAGCCAATTTGAAATAATCGACTATTCCTCAATTCTGGTTGCCTATACAACCACGAACTTTCAAGAATCGGGCAGCTACCCATCAGATGCAGAAATAATTGGTAGCACATGGCGCTACGTCAACAAAAATGGTGGGCCCGATAGGAGGTATGCCAACAATCCGTCCATACCGGTATTGAAATATGGTATTATATCTATTTCAGTCCGAAATCATGGAAGCGTAAACTTCCAAATCAGTAATGCAGTTTTGGCCAATGCATTCTGCTCGAATTTCAATCGCTTCGCAAATACGATTGAATCTAAAAATCCAGTAAATAAAGATGCTGGCACAACATCATCCCATCAAGACGTCACATACTCTTTGGATGATATAATCCTGGCATCGGACAAGCTATTCAAGTGTTTGGTGGATATGTCAAATGACCGACAAGTCCTGGACGCCTTTGACAATCAAAAGCAACTGGATAAAGCCCGCACTCTTTCCATTGGAGGGCATGAGGTGGACCCCCGATTGGCATGCGTTGCCGCAGCCGATTTAATCAAGTGTTTCGAAGGTTTGGGTCATAAGGCCGACATGAACACCGAAGAAGGACTTGCTCTTGGGATAATTCTCTCTCGCATAATGATGCCCGATAATCCTGCATGGTGTAATAAATCCATAATGCGTTCTGCGAAAGGCCGTGACGCACTCAATAGCGCCTACAATGTGTTCAAGAAAAACATACAGTTGGATCTTGATCCAGAAAAGTTCTTTCTGATTGAGTTGTTCCGGCATGAAGGCGTCGATGAGGAGACCATCAACAAATGGGCTGTTTTGCTGCATCGCTATGCGTTGCTAATTGCAAAAGCCGATGGCGCTCTCTCTGATACTGAGCAACGATGGCTAACAAACATACTTTCTTTCACTCAAAACGGAGCCACCCGGACTACCACGTACAGGACCACTTCCAAAAACATCACGCTCCCACCAGACTTGGACCCTCTTTTTGAGCAGGCTGCGCGTTTTGCGGTATCAATTCACCAATTTTCATGTTCCGCTATTCAGCGACACTTTAACATTGGATATAGCCGTGCCGGCAAAATCATTGACCAACTCGAGTCTTTAGGCATTGTAGGATCGGCTCAATCCGGAAAACCTCGCAAAGTTCTCATAGACAGCCACGCACTTGAAGAATTGTTGAGCACAGGAACTTGCACCATCGAGACAATCGAAGAAGTTCCAGCCTCAAACGCGGAAACTGCTGCGTCCCCAAAAGGTAAGGAAATATCCAATCCGTTGAAAGAGCTGGAGGATATGATAGGACTATCGGGCGTGAAGGCGGAGGTTTCCAGCGTGTACAATCTCGTGAAGATTCAGAAGATGCGCGCGGCGAAAGGCCTGAACGCCCCGGATATTTCCTACCACTGCGTGTTCACGGGCAACCCGGGCACGGGAAAAACCACCGTTGCGCGCCTGGTGGCACAGATCTACAAGCAGCTGGGCATCCTCAGCAAGGGGCATCTTGTCGAGACCGACCGCTCGGGGCTCGTGGCTGAATATGTGGGCCAGACGGCGGTGAAAACCAACAAGATAATCGATTCCGCTCTCGACGGAGTGCTGTTTATCGACGAAGCCTATTCCCTCGTCCAGAACGGCGGGGCGAATGATTTCGGCCTTGAAGCCATAGCCACCCTTCTGAAAAGGATGGAGGACAATCGCGACCGCCTGGTGGTGATTCTTGCCGGATATTCCGAGGAGATGAAGCAGTTCATCGACTCCAATCCCGGCCTGCAGTCGCGATTCAACCGCTACATCCATTTCGAGGACTACACGGCCGATGAACTGATCTCAATCTTTGAATACAACCTGGCCAAATACGACTACCGCATGACTCCGGGGGCCCGCCTGGCGCTCGGAGAGAAGATGGAAAAGGCAGTCGCCGGCAAAGACAAGAACTTCGGCAATGCGCGCTTCGTGCGCAACTTCTTTGAAAAGACACTCGAGAAACAGGCCAAGCGCCTTGCCTCGTCCCTGTCTTCCCTCTCCGAAAACGCCCTGATTGAAATCACGGAAGACGATATCCGATAAGCTGAGCGTATCATTGTATTGAGGCAATGATCTCTCAGGGGCGCAGAAGGATTTTATAAACGGACGTGTGCCAATGATGCAGAGCGTCGGAGACACGGATTATTATCTGGTTTTCAGATTAATAATATCGTCTCTGCGCGAGGTTTACGCTCGCTTTAGCGGCCGGGGTGCTATGCGGGCAGCTCGATTTTCTTGTAGCGGGGCACGAGCAGCTTCATGATACACCAGGCCACGAGGTAGCTCACGGCGCAGATGCAGAAGATGGTCATGTAGCCGGCAGGCTTGCCGTGGAAGCCCAGCACGCTGAAGGCCTCGCCGCGCGATGCTGCGTAGTCGAAGAACACGCCGCTGCCCTTGTTGATGGCATAGGAGCCTATGCCGCCGGCCATGGTGCCGATGCCCACGATGGAGGCCACGGTGCTGGTGGGGAACATGTCGCCGATGGTGGAGTAAAGGTTGGCGCTCCAGGCCTGGTGGCCGGCGCAGGCAAGACCTATGATGATGGCGGGCCACCATGCCGAATACACTCCGAGAGGCTGGGCGAAAAGGGCCAGCACAGGCAGGAACGCGAAGATGAGCATGGCGCGCATACGGCCGGCATAGGGGTTCATGCCCAGGCGGTCGACGAAGATGCGGGGCAGATAGCCGCCGAACACCGACACCACAGTGACTATGAAGTAGAGCGTGAAAATGAGCGCCTGACCCATGGGGGTGTAGGACGCGTAGCCGTACTGGTCCGAGAAATAGGCCGGGGTCCAGAACAGGAAGAACCACCACACGCCGTCGGTCAGCGCCTTGCCGGTGATGAAAGCCCAGGTCTGGCGGAAGGTGAAGCAGCGCCAGAATGGAATTGTGTCGTGTTCCTCGGCCTGGATCTGCGCCTCGCTCTCGCCTTTCTCGTCCTGGCGGATGTAGGCGAGCTCGGCGGCGTTGACATGCGTGGAGTTTTCAGGCGCGCGGTACATGCGTAGCCAGAATCCCATCCACACGAAGCCCAGGGCGCCGATTATCACGAAAGCCATCTCCCAGCCAAGCCAGTGGGCCAGCGGTGGGATGGACAGGGGAGCCACCAATGCTCCCACGCTGGCGCCGCTGTTGAACAGCGCCGTGGCGAAGGCGCGGTCTTTCTTGGGGAAATACATGGCCGTGACCTTGATGGCTGCCGGGAAGTTGCCCGACTCGCCCAGGGCCAGCAGCGCGCGGCAGCCCAGGAAGAGCCACACGCTCACCGATGCCACAGCCAGCGCGGCGGCCGTGCCCTGCTTGATGGCGTAGAGAGCCTGCACCGATTCCACGCCGGCGATGTGCATCGTGGCCCAGCCGCACGCCGCGTGGAGACACGCCGCGAGCGACCACACGAAGATGGCCCACACATATCCCTTGCGGGCTCCGGCCCAGTCGATGAACTTGCCGGCGAAGAGACTCACGGCGGCATAGAACAGCGAGAAGAAACCGGTGATTTCGCCGTAGTCGCCGTCGGTCCAGTGAAACTCGGGCGCGATGAAGTCTTTCCACGTGAGCGACAGCACCTGGCGGTCGAGATAGTTCACAGTGGTGGCGAAAAACAGGAGTGTACAGATAGCCCAGCGCCAGTTGGTGGGACGTTGTGTGGTGGCGGTCATCAGAATTTAAAGTAGTTTTTTGCGTTGTAGTAGCATATATCCTCAATCATGCGCTGGAGGCGCTCGCGCTCATAGCCGGTGTAGGGAATGAGGCCGGCCTCGACGTCGGCGCCCACGAGGTCGCACAGCGTGCGGCGGAAATATTCGTGGCGCGGATAGGACAGGAACGAGCGCGAGTCGGTGAGCATGCCCACGAAGCGGCTGAGCAGTCCCAGCTGCGACAGGGCGTTCATCTGGCGGCGCATGCCGTCGGTCTGGTCGTTGAACCACCAGCCCGAGCCCAGCTGCATCTTGCCGGGGGTCTCGCCGTCCTGGAAGTTGCCTATCATGGTGGCCATCACCTCGTTGGCCGTGGGGTTGAGGTTGTAAAGGATGGTGCGTGCCAGGGCGCCGCGGCTGTCGAGCCTGTCGAGGAAGCGGGCGCAGGACGATGCCGTGGCAAACTCGCCGATGCTGTCGAAGCCCGTGTCGGGGCCCACGGCCTTCATCATGCGCGAGTTGCTGTTTCGGATGGTGCCGTAGTGGAACTGCTGCGTCCAGTCCGAGGCGTGGTCCATCTCGCCGAAAAGCTGCAGCATGCAGCTCTTGAAGCGGCGCACTTCGGCGTCGCTCAGTTCCTCGCCGGCCAGGGCGCGTGCGAAGATGCGCTCGATGTCGGCGGCGTCGTAGTCGTCGGCATAGAATTCCTCGAGGCCGTGGTCGCTCAGGCGGCAGCCTGCAGCCTCGAAAAAGTCGTGGCGGCTCTGCAGCGCGTCCTTCAGGTCGCCGAAAGTGCGTATCTCGCGGCCTGCGGCCTGCGCTAAGCGCTTCATGTAGGCGCGGAACTGCTCGGGCTTGTCTATGTCCATGGCCTTGTCCGGGCGCCAGGTGGGGAGCACTCGAATCTCAAAACCGCTTTCGCGGATGGCCTTGTGGTGCTCGAGGCTGTCGGCGGGGTCGTCGGTGGTGCACACCAGTTCCACGCCGTAGTGCCTCATCAGGCCGCGGGGCGTGAGCGACGGGTCGGAAGCCAGCCGCGCGTTGCACTCGTCGAAGATGCGCCGGGCGCTCTCGGGGTTGAGCAGCTCGTCGATGCCGAAGGCCGAGCGCAGCTCCAGGTGCGTCCAGTGGTAGAGCGGGTTGCGGAAAGTGAAGGGCACGGTTTCGGCCCATTTCTCGAATTTTTCCCACGCCGTGGTGTCCTTGCCCGTGATGTAGCGCTCGGCCACGCCATTGGCACGCAGTGCGCGCCACTTGTAGTGGTCGCCGGCCAGCCACAGCTCCGTGATGGAGCTGAAAGGCTTGTCGGCGGCTATCACGGCCGGGTCGAGGTGGCAGTGGTAGTCGATGATGGGCAGATGCTCGGCGTGGTTGTGATACAGCTCGCGTGCCGTGGGTGATTGCAGCATGAAATCGCTGCCCATGAACTCTTTCATGGCATCACATTGCAAAGGCGTTGAAGCCGCCGTCCACCACGGCCACCGTGCCGGTGACAAACTTCGAGGCCTCGCTCATGAGATAGTGGATGGTTCCGCACAGCTCGTCGGGCTCGCCCATGCGCCCGAAGGGCGTCTGGCGAATCACGTCGCGGCCGCGCTCCGTGAAGGAGCCGTCGGGATTGGTGAGCAGCGAACGGTTCTGCTCGGTGATGAAGAAGCCGGGGGCGATGGCGTTCACGCGGATGCCCTCGCCGAATTTCTTGGCGCACTCCGTGGCCATATAGGCCGTGAAGTTGCTGATGCCGGCCTTGGCGGCGGCGTAGCCGCACACGCGGGTCATGGGGCGGAAAGCCGCCATCGACGAGAAGTTGATGATCGAGCCGTGGCCTTGCTCCACCATGGGCTTGAGGAACACCTGGGTGGGTATCACCGTGCCCGTGAGGTTGAGCGACAGCACTTTCTGGAACTGTTCGGGGTCGAGGTCGAAGAAATTCTGGTCCGGGGCGATGGTGGCGCCTTTCTGGTTGCCGCCGGCGGCGTTGAGCAGCGTGTCGACGCGGCCGTAGCGCTCCATGATGGCGGCGAGGTTGCTCTCGAGCAGGCCGCGGTCCATCACGTCGGTCTGCATGAATTCGATGCTGCCTGCGGGTTTTTCGGCCATCACCGATTCCACGATTTCGCGGCCCACCTGCTCCTTGCGGCCCATGATTATCACCTTTGCGCCCTCGTGGGCGAGATAGCGCGCGATAGTGCGGCCCAGCACACCGGTTCCGCCGGTGATCACCGTCACATTGTCCTTGATATCGAAAAGCTTGTGCATATTCTAAAGAGTATTTTCAGTATTAACAGTGGCCATGATTCCTCCCACCATTCCCAGGGCGAGCATGCGGCCGTGGAAGGAGTAGCCGGCATTGTAGCCCATCTTTTCATCGCCCAGCATGAGCGGAGCGTGGTCCACGCGCATGGGCACGTCCGGCCGCTCGCGCTCGAAGGTGCGCACCACATCTATCAGGCGCGGGTCGAGGTGCGAAGCCTCGCGGAAGTCGCCGCCGGGCAGCACGTTGCAGATGCGGGCATGCACGAAATGCGTGCGGCCGGCATACTTGCGGGCCAGCGCAGGCACGTCGTTGTGGGCCCCGGCGCTCAGCGAGCCGGCGCAGAAGGTGAGGCCGTTGTGCGGGTCGGGCACGGCTCGGAGAAACCACTCGATGTCTTCGTCGCACGTGACGATGCGTGGCAGCCCGAGAATCTGCAGCGGGGGATCGTCGGGGTGCACGCACATGTTGATGTCCCACTCGCGGCACACCGGCATGATGGCCTCCAGGAAGTATTTCATATTGGCGCGCAGCGCGTCGCGGTCCACGCCCTCATAGAGAGCCAGCAGCTCCCTGAATTTTTCAACAGGGCGCAGCTCGTCGGCCGATATATTGCCGTTCACGAAGCCCTGGGTCTTCACGATGATATTGTCCACGAGGCGCTTGCGGCCCTCGTCGGTCATGGTTTCGGCCATCCGGTCCATGCGCTCGAGGGTGTCGGCGTCGTAGTCGGCGCGGGCGCCCTCGCGGCCCAGGATGTGGCAGTCGAAATAGGCAAATTCGGCACGGTTGAAATATAGATTCGACGTGCCGTCGGGGTTGGGATAGTCGAGGTCGGTGCGGGCCCAGTCGAGCACGGGCATGAAATTGTAGCACACGGTGTGCACGCCGGCGCGTCCCAGGTTGGCCAGGCTCTCCTTATAATTCTCTATAAGGCGGTCGCGCTCCGGACCGGCATATTTGATGGCCTCGCTCACGGGCAGACTCTCCACCACCGACCAGCGCAGGCCATGATCTTCAATATAGTTCTTCATTTTCAAGACCTCGTCGAGTGTCCACACCTCGCCGTTCGGTATATGGTGAAGTGCGGTGACGATGCCTTCCACGCCTATCTGGCGCAGCATATCAAGAGTGATGGGGTCGGATGGTCCGAACCACCGCCAGGTTTTTTCCATGGAGAAAGAAAAAAAGGAAACCCGGGGCCGCGGCCACATGCGGCTGCGGCCCCGGGGTGTGTTTGACAGTAGAGATTATGCGTACATGTTCACGATAGCCTCGTAGAGCTCCTGCTTGCCCGAGGTGGCCTTGGGCTCGCCGGCGGTGCGGGCGTAGTCGACGAGGTCGGTGAGCGACAGCTTGCCTTCCTCGAATTCCTTGCCCTTGCCGCCGTCGAAGCTGGCGTAGCGCTCGGCCAGCATCTTCTTGTAGGGCGATTTCTCCAGCACGTCGGCGGCGCTCAGCAGCGCGCGGGCCATGGCGTCCATGCCGGCGATGTGGGCGATGAAGATGTCCTCAAGGTCGGTGCTGTTGCGGCGGGTCTTGGCGTCGAAGTTCGTGCCGCCGGTCTTGAAGCCGCCGCCGCGGATGATCTGCATCATGGCCTGCGTCAGCTCGTAGTTGTCGATGGGGAACTGGTCGGTGTCCCAGCCGTTCTGGTAGTCGCCGCGGTTGGCGTCGATGCTGCCCAGCATGTCGTTGTCGACGGCCACGGCCAGCTCGTGCTCGAAGGTGTGGCCGGCCAGGGTGGCGTGGTTCACCTCGATGTTCACCTTGAAGTCCTTGTCAAGGCCGTGGGCTTTCAGGAAGCCGATCACGGTCTCGGTGTCGACGTCGTACTGGTGCTTGCTGGGCTCCATGGGCTTGGGCTCGATCAGGAAGGTGCCCTTGAAGCCGTGGGCGCGGGCATAGTCGCGGGCCAGCGTCAGGAACTGCGCCAGGTGCTCCTTCTCGCGCTTCTGGTCGGTGTTCAGCAGGCTCATGTAGCCTTCGCGGCCGCCCCAGAACACGTAGTTCTCGCCGCCCAGGGCGATGGTGGCGTCGATGGCGTTCTTCACCTGAACGGCGGCGCGGGCCAGCACGTCGAAGTCGGGGTTCGTGGCGGCGCCGTTCATGTAGCGCGCGTTGCTGAACACGTTGGCCGTGCCCCACAGGTTCTTGATGCCCGTGGCGGCCATCTTCTCCTTCAGGTAGGCCACGATGGCCTTCATGCGCTCTTCGTATTCCTCTACGGTCGAGCCTTCGTCCACCAGGTCAACGTCGTGGAAGCAGAAGAACTCGATGCCCAGCTTCTCCATGATCTCGAAGCCGGCGTCGGCCTTGGCCTTGGCGCGCTCCACGGGGTCCGTGGCCTCGTTCCAGGGGAACTTCTTGGTGCCGCCGCCGAACTGGTCGCCGCCCTCGGCACACAGTGTGTGCCACCAGGCCATGGCGAAGCGCAGCCAGTCTTTCATCTTCTTGCCCAGAACCACGCGCTCTGCGTCGTAATAGCGGTAGGCCAGGGGGTTGTAGCTCGAGGGACCCTCGTACTTGATTTTACCGATCTCGGGAAAATACTCTTTTGCCATTGTGTTGTAAGGTTTTATGGTTTATGGTTGAGTTTGCGGTTTGTTTACTTGTTGAGGCGGCTCTTCCACAGCTCGTAGGCCTTGAGCACGGCGGGGCGTGTAGCGGGGTCGGGCTCGACGGTGCCCAGCAGCTCGAGCGAGGCGAAGGCTTCGTCGCGGTCCTTGTAGATGCCCGCACCGATGCCGGCGCCCTTGGCTGCGCCCACGCTGCCGTCGGTGTCGTAGAGCTCGATGGTGGCTCCGCTCACGTCGGCCAGCGTCTGGCGGAACACGGGGCTGAGGAACATATTGGCGTTGCCGGCGTGAATCTTGTTCACGTCCAGGCCCAGGCCCTTCATTATCTCGATGCCGTACATGAAGGCGAAGACGATGCCTTCCTGGGCGGCGCGGATGATGTGGCGGCGGTCGTGGGTGTTGAAGTTAAGGCCGTGGATGCTGCAGCCGGGGTCGGCGTTCTCGAGCAGGCGCTCGGCGCCGTTGCCGAAGGGCATGATGCTGAGGCCCAGGGCGCCTACGGGCACCTCGGCGGCCAGCTCGTTCATCTCGTCGTAGCTGATGCCGGCGGGAGCCACATTGCGCTTCACCCACGAGTTGAGGATGCCGGTGCCGTTGATGCACGTGAGCACACCGATGCGCGGAGCCTCGGCCGTGTGATTCACGTGGGCGAAGTTGTTGACACGCGACAGCGGGTCGTAGTCCACGGTGCCGTTCACGCCGTACACCACGCCGGAGGTGCCGGCGGTGGATGCGATTTCCCCCGGCTCGAACACGTTCAGCGACAGCGCGTTGTTGGGCTGGTCGCCGGCGCGGTAGGTCACGGGGATGCCGGGGGCGAGACCCAGCTCGGCGGCAGCCTCGGGGGTGAGGCGGCCCTGCTCGCAGAAGGTGGTGCGCACCTCGGGCAGGATGTCGGCAGGGAAGCCGAAGTAGTCCATGAGGAAGGCTGCGGGAGCATTGGTCTTGAAGTCCCAGAGCATCATCTCGGAGAGGCCTTCGGGATTGGTCACGAGCTCGCCGGTCATGCGCATGGCGATATAGTCGGCCGGCAGCATGATCTTGTGGATGCGGGCGAATACCTCGGGCTCGTTTTCCTTCACCCAGGCCAGCTTGGCTGCGGTGAAGTTGCCGGGCGAGTTCAGCAGGTGGCTGAGACACTGCTCGTGGCCCAGGGTGTCGAAGGCCTCGCGGCCGTAGGGCACGGCGCGGCTGTCGCACCAGATGATGGAGTCGCGCAGGGGCTTGCCCTCGCTGTCCACGCACACCAGGCCGTGCATCTGATACGAGAAACCTATGGCGGCGATGTCGGCGGGATTGATGCCGGCTTTGCCCACCACGGATGCCGTGGCTTCCTTGAGATACTGCCACCAGCTGTCGGGGTTCTGCTCGGCCCAGCCGTTCTGCAGGGCCTTGATGGGTGCTTCCTGTTTGGGGAAGAAGTCGGAGGCGACGGCACGGCCGGTCTTGGCGTCGACGAGCGAAGCCTTAACGGAGGAAGTGCCTATGTCATAACCTAATAAATACATTGCAATGTGTGGATTAGAGGTTTATCTATAGATATTCAGAAGCGAATCGGATGGACATTCGTAGTTGCTGATGGGCAGCTGCACGCGCATGAGCGAGTCGAGCGGCGTGCCGGGCTGCTCCAGGCCGGCAGGCACGGGCATTCCGGAGAACTGCCCGAAATACTGCACGCAGGCGTCGCGCCACCAACGGGCGTCGCGCCGCTGCACGTCGAGCTTCCGGGCCACCCGGTCGTAAACCTCGGGCGAGACGTAGGGGCGGGCCATGGCCCACACGGCCGGATAGCTGTCGACGGTGCGCACGCCGCGGTCGTAGGCGGTGCAGAGCTCGTCCCACATACTGCGGCCCGATTTCATGCGCCGGGTCCAGGGCACGTGGTGAAACCACAGCAGGAACTCCTCGGGGCAGGTGTCCACATTGTCGAGCACGGCCGCGAGGCTGTCGGGATACTGCGCCACGGCGTTGCTGCCGGTGTGGCTGCGGTCGAAGCCCAGGCCGGCTGCGTCGGCGCGGTGGTAGTAGCGCGGAAGCCAGTCGGGGCGCGCGCCGGGCACGTCGCACCAGGGCTCGGGGCCGTAGTGATGGCCGAAAGCGAAGATGTGGTGCAGTCCCAGGGGCATCATATAGTCCACCACGGCCTCGCGCGAGCCCAGCATCATGTCGCGCACGGCCGTGCGCACGCAGTCAGGCACGGGCGCCGGGGCGTCGGCGAAGAGCCCCGTGGAGAGCCATTCGTCGGCTATCTCGGCCGGCGAGAGCGTGGGGTCCCACGCCAGGCGGCCGAAGGCATAGAAATTGGCGTCGGCAAAGGGGTGGCCCGTCATGCCGGGCGTGTCGCCTATATTGGCCACGCCGGCAATAGCCGCGAGCGACGTGGGCGGCACGTAGCCGAAAAACTCGCTCCACATGGGCGCAAGATACGCCAGGTGGTTGCTGTGGCCCAGGTATTCCTGGGTGATCTGAAACTCCACCATCTCCGGCGTAGAGGGCATGGCCCCGAACAGCGGGCTGTAAGGCTCGCGCGGCTGGAAGTCGACGGGGCCGTTCTTGATCTGGAGAATCACGTTGGGTGCGAACTCGCCGTCCAGAGGCTTGAACTCGAGGTAGGCCTGCTTGGCGCGGTCGGCGTCGGCGGGCGAGTACACAAATGCGCGCCACATCACCACTCCGTCGTGGGGAGCGAGCGCCTCGGCCAGCATGTTGGCGCCCTCGGCATGGGTGCGCCCGTAGTCGCAGGGGCCGGGCTGGCCCTCGCTGTTGGCCTTCACGAGGAAGCCGCCGAAGTCGGGGATGCTGCGGTAGATTTCATCGGCCTTGTCTTTCCACCATTTGCGCACGGCGGGGTCGGCGGGGTCGGCCGTGGGCAGACTGTCGAGAGCCACGGGCGAAGCGAAATTCACCGAAAGATAGGTGCGTATTCCATAGGGGCGGAGCACACCCGCCAGGGCTTTCACCTTGTCGATGTACTCGGCCGAGAGGATGCGCGGCGAGGCGTTCACGTTGTTCAGCACCACGCCGTTGATGCCCACCTCGGCGCAGCGCAGGGCATACTCGCGGTAGCGCGGCGAGATGGTGCCCGGCAGCTCGTCCCATTTCCAGAGGCTGCTGCCGGCATAGCCGCGCTCCACGGTGCCGTCGAGATTGTCCCAGTGGTTGAGCAGGCGCAGGGCGTAGGCAGGGTTCTGCACCACGTCGCAGCCCACGGTGTCGGTGCCGGCGGCGTGCATCCTGGCTGCGTGGAAAGCTCCGTAGAGCAATCCGGCGCTGCCGGGCGACGACACCACGGTGGTGCCGTCGTCGCCGCGGCGGATGCGGAAGCCTTCGGGCGAGGTCAGCGCCGTGTCCGAGGTGTCGTACACCATCTCGAGCTTGCCGGGATAGCGCACGGCCTGCACCGGGTCGACGGGCGTGGCCTGCCTGCCGCAGGCGGCAAGCATTGCTATTGCTGCTATATATAATAATGTATAGCGCATCATTCGCCTGTGCCCTCGCCGTCGATGGTGTGGATGTGGCCGTTTTCGTCGTAGGTGAGTTCGCACACCTTGAGGCTGCGCAGCCACGACTTGCCGCCGGAGGGCTTGCTGTCGTGATGGAAGAGATACCACTTGCCGTCGTATTCGATGATGCAGTGGTGGGTGGTCCAGCCGGTCACGGGGGTGAGTATCACGCCCTGATAGGTGAAGGGGCCGTAGGGATTGTCGCCGGTGGCGTAGCACAGCAGGTGGCTGTCGCCGGTGGAATAGGAGAAGTAGTACTTGCCGTTGTATTTATGCACCCACGATGCCTCGAAGAAGCGGTGCGGGTCGTCGGCGCGCAGGGGTTTGCCTTCGGCATCCACAACCTGCACGGGGCGAGGCTCTTCGGCAAACTGCAGCATGTCTTTGCTCAGGCGCACGCAGCGGCTGGGCAGCGAGGGCTCGGCGCCCTCGGGCAGGATGGCCGATTCCAGTGCCTTGTTGTCGCGGTAGCGCTGCAGCTGGCCGCCCCACAGGCCTCCGAAATAGAGGTAGTACTCGCCGTCGCTGTCGTGGAGCACGCAGATGTCCATGGAGTAGCTGCCGCGGATGGGGTCGGGCAGGGCGATGAAGGGGCCCTCGGGACGGTCGGCCACGGCCACGCCTATGCGGAAGATGTCGTTCTTGTCCTTCAGGGGGAAGTAGAGATAGTACTTTCCGTCTTTCTCGGCGCAGTCGCAGTCCCAGAGCTGGCGTCCGGCCCAGGGCACATCGGCTATGTCGAGAGCCTTGCCGTGGTCGGTCACCTTGCCGGTCATGGGGTCGCCGTCGATCGACAGCACGTGCATGTCTTTCATCACATACTGGTCGCCGTTGTCGTTTTCAACGTTCTCACACTCCCAGTCGTGGGAGGGATAGATATAGATGCGGCCGTTGAACACGTGGGCGCTCGGGTCGGCCATATAGTCGTCGGGGAAAAGATAGCGTTTCATTTGTTCTTATGGTATTCGGTGAGTTTTTTCAGGAAGGGTTTCATCTCGTAGTTGCGGTCGAAGAGCAGAGGGTACTCCACGCGGCCGCGCATGGGCCAGCCGTTTTTCCAGGAGTCGCCGTCGCTCACGCCCCACACCGTCACGCGGTCGATCACATCGGCGTGGCGCAGGAACAGGCTGTAGAAGGCGTCCATGCGGCTGTTCCACTCGGCGGCCACATCGTCGGGCAGCCCGTCGGGATAGGGATTGAGAGCCTTGCGGAAGGCCACGACATCGGCCACGTTGGCCGAGCGGTGGAGCGTGGGCAGGGCGCTCATGTCCCACTCGGTGATCATCACCTTGCAGCCGGTGCCGGCAAAGGCGTCGATGGCCTGCTCAAACTCGTTGTAGTCCGGGTAGTCCATGCCCATGTGGCCCTGCATGCCCACACCGTCGATGCGCAGGCCGCGGCTCTTCAGCTTGTTCACCAGGCGCACCACGGCGTCGCGGCGGCCGGCCACGTTCATGCCGTAGTCGTTGTAGTAGAGCTCGGCGTCGGGGTCGGCTTCGTGGGCGGCCTCGAATGCGATGGGAATGAATTCCTCGCCTAAGATTTCATAGAGCGGGCTCTTGCGGTAGGAGCCGTCTTCGACTATAGCCTCGTTCACCACGTCCCAGCCGCGCACGCGGCCCTTGTAGCGGCCCACCACGGTGTGGATGTGGTCGCGGATGCGGGCCTTGAGGGTGTCGGCGCTCACGTAGTTGCCCTCGTCGTCGACAACAAACCATGGTGCCATCTGGCTGTGCCACACCAGGCAGTGGCCTATGATGTCCATGCCGTTGTCTTCGCCGAATTTCACGAAAGCGTCGGCGTCGTCCCAGAAATACACGCCCTTTTCGGGATGTATCTTCTCGTTTTTCATCACGTTTTCGGCCACGATGCTGTTGAAGTGGTGCTTCACCACGTCGGCACCCTTGGTGTCGGTCTCACGTGCCTGGAAGTCGTTGATGGCCACGCCCACCTTGAATTTGTCGCCGAAGACGTCCTTCAGCGGGGTGTCGGCCAGGGTGGGCACCTGTGCGGCGGCCGAGATGCCGGCAGCCACGGCGAGTATGGAAAGAATTGCGTTTTTCATTGTTGCGGTAGTGTAAGGTTTATTTGTTGCGGCGCTCGATTTCGGCGTTGATTTCATCAATCACCTCGTCGGTGAGCTCGTAGCGCGAGATAATGAACATGGCAAGCAGGAGCAGCACGGCCGGAATAACGGCCACGAGCCACAGGATGCCCTGCTGGGCGAAGGCGGTCTGCTGGGGTGCGGCCATGTCGAAGTCGACGAATGCCAGCACCAGGCCGGGCACCACGCCGCCCAGGGCCATGCCGGCCTTGTAGAAGATGCCAGTGAGGGCGTTGACGATGCCGCTGATGCGCTTGCCGTGGGTGTACTCGCCGTAGCTGATGACCTCGGGAACGAGAGCCCACATGTAGCCGGTGGCCACGATGATGCCGGTGCTCTTGATGAACTGGGCTACATACACCAGCCACATGTGCTGCTTCAGGGCGTCGATCATGGAGATGGCGTAGAGCATGGCCATGCCGGCTATGGCCGTGGCCAGGAATATGTAGAACATGCCTTTCTTGCCCACCTGCTTCTTGATCCAGGGTATCATGGGCATGAAGATGAAGGCGGGGATGGAGCCCAGGCCCATGAAGATGGAGAGCTGGTCGGCCGTGCCGCCTAAGTTGTAGTTGATGTAGTAGGCGCCGGCGCTGTTGCTGATGGCCATGAGGCCGAAGGCCGTGATGAAGAAGAAGGCCAGGATGCGCAGCGGGCGGTTGCGCATGAATTCCATCCACAGGTCGCTCACGCGCACGTTTTCGGTCTCGCTCTTGGGCATCACCACGCGCTCGCGGCACTGGGTGAAGCAGAAGATGAGGAGCGCCAGGCCCACGATGCCGTAGATGGTCATGGTGGCAAACCATGCGTAGTCGTGGCTGGAGAGGTCGGTGGTCTCGGTGGGGTCGAAGATCTTCACCACGTAGGGGATACCCATGCCCACGGCCAGGCCGCCTAAGTTGGCCATGAACATGCGGGTGGAGGTGAGCACCGTGATTTCGTGGGTGTCGCGGGTGAGGGAGGCGTTGAGTGCGCCGTAAGGTACATTAATTAATGTGTAGCACATGCTCAGGCCCACGTAGGTGATGTAGGCATAGAGCAGCGAACCGCTGAAACCGTTCCAGAAACACAGGATGGCGAAGGCCGTCAGAGGGATGCCGCCCAGCACCAGATAGGCGCGGTATTTGCCCAGGCGGGGGTTGTGGCTGTCGACGAACGCACCCACGATGGGGTCCCACACCACGTCCACGATGCGCACCACCAGGAACATCACGGCGGCGGCGGCCGGCGAAAGGCCATAGACATTGGTGTAGAAGAACAGCAGGTACATGCTGATGGTCTGATAGATGAGGTTCTGCGCAAGGTCGCCGGAGCCGAAACCTATGCGCTGAAGCCAGGAGAGCTTGTAGAAGCCGTTTGCTTCGTTTTTCGTATTATTCATGGTGGGTCAGTTATTTTTTCTTGGTTTTCGGGAGGGCGGGCTCGACGGCATCGGCCACACGTATGCCCAGGGTCTTCTTGTCGAGGGGGTGGATGTCGTTCCACTCGCCCAGGTCGCTGTTGCGCACGAGCGTGGCGTGGGCGTCGCCGTCGGCCACGGCGGCCTGCGTGGCGCGCATCTCGGCCCAGGCGCGGCGGCCGCCCGTGTCGGAGGGATGGAGATAGTCGGCCAGCTCCACGATGTAGAAGGGCATGTCCGGGTCGTTGAAGCCCCGGCGCCAGTCGGCCATCATGGCGCGCAGCTTATCGCCGTATTCCTCGCGGTTGGTCACGTTCGATTCGCCCTGATACCACACTGCGCCGGCAAAGGGCACGGGGAACAGGGGAGCTATCATGGCGTTGTACAGCACCACGGGGGTGTAGTGGTAGAACACCATGCCGGGGCCCTGCGGCATGCGTGAGCCCACGCGATGCTTCCACGTGCCTTCGAGCGATATGTCGCTGCCGTCGGCGGTCAGGAGTTTGTAGGGCTTCTCCAGCACAAACTGCGGGAGACCGCCGCCGCTGATGCCGCGCACGGTGATTACGTTGTCGCCCTCGTGCAGCACACCGGCGGGCACGCTGTAGATGCGGGGCGGATACTGATAGCCCACGGTGCCCACGAAGGTGCCGTTCACGAAGGCCGAATCGGCGCCCTCGAAGCATCCCAGGCGCAGCGTGGCCGGCCCTGCGGCCTGCTCGGCCGTGAGATTGACGTGGCGGCGCAGCCAGTGGCTGCCCACGAGGGGGCGGCCGGTGGCCTTGTCGGCACCCCACACGCTTTCAAGCAGGTCCACCTCGGTCCAGTCGGAGTCGTCGAGCGCGGGGTCGCTCCACTGCACCTCGGCGGTGCGGCCGGGGTCGGTGGCGTAGAGCACGGCGTTCCAGTGGCCGTAGTTCTCTCCTTCGAGGCGCTTGATGCGGTCGCGGTAGCCGGCGTCTTCGTATATCTTTTTCTTGGCCAGGTCCACGGGCCAGGCGCTTATAGTCTCTTCAGATGTCCATGCCTCCACGGGAGTGCCGCCCCACGAAGAGTTGACGATGCCCACGGGCACGCCGGTGCGGGCGTTGAGCTCCTTGGCGAAGAAATAGCTCAGGGCGGAGAAGCCCATCACGTTGTCCTGCGTGCAGGCCTTCCAGGCCGAAGCGGGGGTGTCGGCCAGCGGACCGTCGAAACCGGTGGTCTGCGGCACGGCATACTGCCGTATCTGCGGGTTTTCGTAGGCTGCGATTTCGTCGGCAAACATGTCGGTGACGCGGCGCACGGGCAACTCCATGTTGCTCTGGCCGCTGCAAAGAAACACATCGCCGCTGAGCACATCGCCCACCGTAAGGTCGTTCACGCTTATGGTGTAGGGGCCGCCGGCTGCGAGGGGTGCGAGCTCAAGGCTCCAGTTGCCGGCAGAGTCGGCCACGGTGGTCACGGGACGGGATTTCTTGACTGATGCGGAGGCTGTCACGGTCTCGCCCGGCTCGGCCGTGCCCCATAGCCGCACGGGGCGGTCGCGCTGCACCACCATGCCGTCGGTGATTATCGACGGCAGCTGCACACGCGCCCCGGCGCCAGGGGCCACGAGCATCGCCGCGGCAAATATTGCTGTAATACGGTTCATCATTGATATTGATAGGTCTTGATATGCAGTATTTTATTATCGTCTACTCCAATGCGGGCATGGCGTCCCTGGTGGGTCTCGTCGCCATTGAGGGTGCGGATGCGGCGCAGGGAGCCGTCGGGCTCCACGGCCACTTCCTCGACCGAGGCGAGCCCCACGCGGGGCTTGCCGCCCCACTGTGTCTGGGCTTCGGCGCGGTCGTCGCCGCTGTTGAGGAAACCGTCCTCGCCGAGCGCGGCGGCTGCGGGGGCGTTTTCGTCGATGTGCTCAAACTTGGCCACCACGCCGGAGCCTATCAGGAGATAGTCGGCGGGGGCGAGGCGAATGAGTATCGCGCCCTTGTCGGGCCAGCGCGAACCATCGGTGGCGCGGGGGTCCCAGGGCAAGGTAAAGAAGTGCGAGAGGGTGATGCGCGTGTCGCCGTCCACGATTTCCGTGGTGGGATTCTCGGGCGTGAGCAGCACGCCGTCCATGGCATCGGTGCCGCGGTGGCGTGCTATCACGGGGGTAGCCTCGGCAAGGGTGGCATAAGCGGCCACGAGCGACGGCAGCGCGGCGAGGCTACCGTTCTCGATGCTGAAGGGGCTGATGCCAATAGCGTCGTGATGGCCCGTGACGTAGTAGGCCTGCGCGCCGTTGGCATCCTCGCGGCGCACCTCGGGGATGAACAGCACGTTGTCCGGCAGGGCGTACTGCGCCACCCAGTCGGCGAAACCGCTGTCATAGATATCGGGCGAGAGGAAATCAATGGTGGGGGCGGCGGCGTGCCAGATGTCCTTGAGGTGGGCCAGAGGGCCGGCCGAAGGATATTCGCCGGGCCGGCGGCCTCGGCTGTTGAGGGCGGCGTTCACATAGAGAGGCATGTCGCTGATGGCGCGGGCGTCGCGGGCCAGCTGCTCCACGTAGCGCGCGTAGTTCCATGCCATGAAGTATTCATCGGAATAGCGGTCGTCGCCGAACACCTCGGCCCAGGAGCCCGCGGTGCGGCCGCCGTGCTCGCTCCAGCGCTCGCGCAGCGAGGGGTGGAGCGTCTTCTTATTGGCCTTGAGATGCTTCATCAGGGCCGAGGGCACGCCCTTGGCGTACTCGGCATTGGCCTCGGGGCTGTGGTCGCGGGCATCCTCAAGCATTCCTATCTCGTTTTCCACCTGCATCATCACCACGGTGCCGGCCGTGTCTGTGCGGGCTATGTGGCGCATGAGTTCGCCGAAGGCGCGGCGGTCGGCCTCCAGCACGGCAGGCGAGAATGCCGACGCTATCTCCAGCGGTTTGCCGGCAGCGGTGCGGGCACGCGGGAAACGCCGCGTGTCGGCCTTGAACCATGCCGGAGCGTAGCAGCTCATGGAGTTTTTCCACGCTCCGAACCACAGGAACACCACCTTCAGGCCATTGTCGCGGGCGGCGGCGGTAATGCTGTCGATCACAGCGAAGTCAAAGCTGCCCTCGGCGGGCTCGATGAGCTCCCACGACGCGGGCACCAAAACCGTATTGAGATTCATCTCGGCCAGGCGCGGAAAAATCTCGCGCACATCTGCGGCACTCGACGCCGAGGAGTTGCCGAGCTCGCCGCCCAGGATGATGAACGGCCGTCCGTCCACCACAAGCTGCGGCGCCGGCGTGCTGCGGTCGAGCCTCGACGCAGCCGAGCAGGTTACCGCCACAAGGGCAAGAAATATGACAATGATACGGTTCATGATACTACATGCAAAGTTACGCCTTATTCAACACATATGCGCGCGTGTATGTAACGTATTATTATTGCCGCGTAACATCCGGCTTGCCGTAGGGCGTCTCTTCCATGAAAAGATGCGACGGGCGGTAACCTCCCATATCCACCACCACTTTCTCGAACACGATGCCGGGGGCGTGGGGCTCGAGCACCAGGCTGTGGGTGGCGCGGGCGGCATCGAGGGGCAGGCGCAGGGTCTTCTCCACCACGCGCGAGGCCACCGTGGGATAGAACACGGTGTAGATGTTTTCGGGCCGCTCGTTCAGGTCGCTGTTGAAGTTCACGATGGCGGCCGGAGCGCCGTCGAGCGCCACGCCGTAGGTGTGGCCGCCGCGGTTGGTGAAGTCGAGGGTGGATTTCACCACCACGTGCACGTCTACCGAATCGGGCGCCTCGCCCGCCGGGAGCTCAAAGCGGTATTCGAGCTGCGACCCGCCGGGCTCCACGGTGTAGGGCATCAGGGCCACGCCGGAAAGCGTGCGGCCCATATCCGGCACCACGGTCCAGGCCGTGCCGTCCTGCGCCGTGGCGCTGTGGAAGTGCTCGGCCTCGATGACCACCACGCCGTCGCGCGCCTGCGACACAAATCCGCCGGCCGCGCGGTCGGCGCTACCGGTGCGATACAGCTGCGGGAGCGTGTCGGCCGGGAAATTGTCGTGCCACTGCGTATAACCTATGTGTTTCTGCGTCATCATGCCGTTCCACTTGCCGCCGGCCACCTCATGGTTGTAGCGCGCGGAGAGCTCTGCATCGCGGCGGAAGCAGCGTTCGCACAGGTCGGCCCACTCGTCGGCAGCCGGGTCGCCGGCGGCGTATAGCTTGTGGTTCATGGCCTGGGCATAGTACATCTGATACAGATTGGCCATGGCCTGCACGGGATAGAGGATGAGTTCGAAATAGGCATCGCGACACTCCTCGGGCAGCGAGATGTACTGGCGGAGCGCTTCGGCTTCGAGGCGGGCATAGTCGTCGGCCACGCGGCGCCATTCGCCGGTCTCGAGGTTGTAGGTGTCCTTGTCGAGCATCTCGGCCGTGACGCGGCCGTTGTACTTGCTGTAGAGATTGAGGATGCGCGCGGCCTCGGCGCCCTGCTCCTTGCCGAACTGGCGCTCGCACCACCCGCGGGGATGTTCCATGAAGTTCGAGGCATCGTAGCGCGCCGGATTCCAGGCCATGTCCATGAACAGCGATATGGGGTATTCCATGGGCTTGAGGTCGCCCACGTTGAGAATCCACAACTTGTCCACGCCGTAGTCGTAGGTGAGCCGCAGCTGCTCCCACATGCCCTGGATGGGGGTGACGTTTATCCACTTGGTGTTGCGCGGAGCGCCCACGTAGTCGACGTGGTAGTACATGCCCCACCCTCCCGGATGCTTGCGCTCGGCGGCGTCGGGCAGGCGGCGCACATTGCCCCAGTTGTCGTCGCACACGAGAATTATCACATCGTCGGGCACGCGCAGGCCCTTGTCGTAATAGTCGAGCACCTCTTTGTAGAGCGCCCAGAGCTGTGGCGTCTCGCTCGCTTTGCGCCCCGTCTCGCGGGCTATGATCTTGCGCTGGTTGCCGATGATGCGCTTGAGCAGCGCCACATCGGCGTCCTCGCTCATGGCTTCGTCGCCGTCGCCGCGCATTCCTATGGTCACGACATCCTCCGTGCCCTTCATGCGCTTGATGCCTTCGGCGAAGAACCGGTCGATCACCTTCTGGTTCGTGGCATAGTTCCACTTGCCGTAGTCGCCGCGGCGGCGTGCCCATTCCTGATGGTTGCGCGCCATGGGCTCGTGGTGGGAGGTGCCCATAATCACGCCCATGCGGTCGGCCGTGGCGCTGTTCTCGGGGTCGTCGGCATAAAAAGCCCATGCCCACATGGCCGGCCAGAGATAGTTGCCGCGCAGGCGCAGCAGCAGCTCGAACACGCGCTCGTAGAAGCGATGGTCGCCGTAGTCGGTGCCATAGGTATTCTTCACCCACGACGTGAGGCACGGCGCCTCGTCGTTGAGAAACAGGCCGCGATAGCGCACGGCGGGCTGGCCGGCCGTGTACGTGCCGGGCGCAAGATACAGATTTTCGTTCCTGGCCACCGGAACGTCGGCCCAGTCGCGCCAAGGCGACACACCGAGCTGCTCCGACAGTTCGTAGATGCCGTAGACGGCGCCGCGGCGGTCGCTGCCTGCCACCACCAGCGCGCTCTCCACGCCGGGCAGCGGATTGTCCACCGTGGTGATGACATATTGCTCGATGCGTCCGGCGATGCTGTCGAGGTCGACGGCCCCACTCTTCCGCAGAGGCGCAAGAGTGGGCCCGTCGACCGTTCCTGCCATGATGACTCGCGCCCCGGCCGCCTGCTCGAGCAGCCCGGCATCCGTGCCGCTCACACGACCGAAGTCGGCGGCCAGGTTGGCTGCCGCGATGCGCACGGCCGAGTTTTCGCCCGGGTCCACCACAATTGCAGCGGGGCTGGAGTTTTCAATAAGCGGGAAGCGGCCCGGAGCCGGCTCGGTGAAGACTATTCCTTCGTGGTCGCGGGCGACAGACTGCAATGCCAGAATGCACATGGCGGATGCAATAAAGCTGCGGAGACTGTATTTCATGGCGTAGATAGATTTTTTCTACACAAAATTACAAATATTAATTTGAATAATGGCAGATTTTACGTAACGCATGTTTCATTTCCGTGTAACATTGTTAAATTTATTTCTTAAAAATACATCTTTTATGTTAAAATTTTGCATGTTACATTTTTTAGATGTAACTTTGTGTTACAAACTTAACCTTAGACATGAAACACATTGCTGCCGTAGTTATTCTTGCGATAATGTCGGCTGTCGGGGCGTACGCTCAGACAGCCCGCGTGTTCGGTACCGAACACGCGCTGTCGAGCAGCCTCATCAACCAGCTGTATCAGGACCGCAACGGCATGATGTGGGTGACCACCGAAGATGGTCTGTGCCGCTACGACGGCAATAAATTCACAACCTACCGCCACGCGCCCGGCGACCCGACGTCGCTGTGCAACAACTTCGTAAAATCGCTTTTCGAGGACGACCTCGGCAATCTCTACGTGTGCACGCGCCGCGGCATCCAGGTCTACGACCCGGACACCGACTCCTTCTCCGAGCGCCTCACCGAGGCCGACGGCAAGACCCTGCAATCGTCGGTGGAGACCATCGTGCGCCGCAATGCCGACGAATACTGGATCGTGGGCGACTCCGTGCGCCGCTTCTCGGCCGACGACCGCGTGATTCGCCCCATCCCGCCCCTGGGCGAACGCCTCCAGGACATGCACTGCACCATCGTGGACGCCGCCGGCAACATCTGGATGTCGAAAAACGAGCTGGGCCTTTACCGCGTGGCGCCCGACAACAGCCTCAAGCGCTACTTCGGAGCCATCAACGACCCGGCCGTGTCGTCGATGACCATAGGCAAGGACGGCCTGCTCTACGCCGGCACCACGGCCGGTATGCTCATGCGCTACGACCGCGACGTAGACCGCTTCGACATACTCACCCCCACCACCGACAAGGAGATAAAATGGCTGTATACCGACTACAACGGCGACATCGTGCAGGCCTCCGACGGCGACGGCATAATCGTCTACTCCCCGGCCTCCGGCACGCAGCAGCGCTTCAATTTCGGCAACCCCGACATCGAGGCCGGACAAGACAAGACCCACTGCGCCATCCGCGATGCCGACAATAATATATGGATAGGGCTCTATCAGACGGGCGTGGTGATGATTCCGGAGCGTCCGAACTCTTTCGGCTACATCGGCCACAAATCCATGGCCACCAACCTGATAGGACGCAACTGCGTGTCGTCGATATGCCGCGACCACACGGGCACGCTGTGGGTGGGCGTCGACAACGACGGCCTCTACGCCCTCACCCCCGGATACGCCCAGAGCAAGCACCTGGTGAACAAAGACATAGCCGTGCCCATGAGCATCTTCGAAGACAGCAAGCACAACCTCTGGGTGGGCACCTATCTGCACGGCGCCAGCATCGTTGACCGCAACACCGGCGCAGCGCGCCGCATCGACTTCACGGGCGCGACTGACCGCCCCGCCAACTGCTGCTTCGCGTTCACCGAAGACCGCGACCACAACGTGTGGCTGGGCATGCTCAACTCCGGCCTGTTCCGCTACAGCCTCGACGAAGGCCGCCTGGTAGACTACGCCTGGCGCAACCGCATCGACCCCTGGGTGGGCGCGCTGTACTATTCGCCCAAAACCAACTCGCTCTACGTGGGCACCTATTCCGGCGTGCAGATCGTGGACAACGTGTCGCTGGCCGACCCGAAAGTAACTACCCTCTTCAGCGAAGACGTAATCTACTCCATAGACGAGGGCCCCGACGGCGACATCTGGCTGGCCACCACCAACGGCCTGCTGCGCTACCACCCCGCCGACGGGTCGTCGAAGCGCTATAACACAGCCAACGGACTGAACAACAACACCGTCTACGCCCTGCGCCACGACGGCCACTACGTGTGGGCCAGCCTCAGCTCGGGCCTCACACGTTTCGACCCGGACACCGAGGCTTTCTCCAACTTCCTGGTGGACGACGGTCTGCAGGCCAATGAATTCTACAAAAATGCCGCCTTCCGCGACAGCGACGGCCACCTCTATTTCGGCGGTCCCGGCGGCGTGACCCACTTCAATCCCCGCGACATCACCGCTCCCGGCCGCCGCTGGACACCCCGCCTGGCCGGCCTCTACCTGCACGGCGCGCCGGCGCGCACCGGGCGCTCCATCTACGAGGCCTCGGAATTTCACCTCGCGAGCGACGAAAACTCGCTCTCCATCGAGTTCGGCACCCGCGAGCTGGGCCGCCCGCTCTCTGTGGTGTTCGCCTACTCGCTCGACGGCAAGAACTGGGAGATGCTGCCCGCAGGCTCCAACATCGTAAACTTCCACAACCTGAGCCCCGGCCGCCACACCCTGGCATTCAAGAGCATAGACAACCGCACGGAGTCGGCCGTGCGCACAGCCTCGATATTCATAGCCGCGCCGTGGTATGCCACGCCGTGGACCAAGGCCCTCGTGGCCACGGCCCTGCTTGTGCTGGTGTGGTGGGGCGCGAGAGTGTGGCGCATGCGCATGCGTCACCGCGCCGAGATGCGCGACCTCGTGCACGCCGAGCAGCTCAACGAAGCCCGGCTGCAGTCGTTCGTGAACATATCCCACGAAATCCGCACCCCCATGTCGCTCGTGATCAGCCCCCTGCAGAAGCTCCTGGCCAGCGACACCGACACAGGCCGCCGGCGCGAATACGGCCTGATACTGCGCAACGCCAAGCGCATACTGCGGCTCATCGACGAACTCATGGACCTGCGCAAGATAGAAAAGCACCAGATGGAGCTGCAGCTCACCGACACAGCCCTGGTGCCCTTCGTGGCCGACATCCGCGACACATTCGCCCAGGTATCCGCCGACAAGCAGATTGAGCTCAACTTCCACTGCGACGAGCCCGACATCACGGCGCCCATCGACACCGCCAACTTCGACAAGATACTCATGAACCTGCTGTCGAACGCCGTGAAATACACCCCCGCGGGCGGGCGCATAGATATAGATGTGGCACGCAGCGGCGACAACGTGGAGCTGGCAGTGACCGACACCGGCATAGGCATTCCCGACGCCGACAAGGCGCGCATCTTCGAGCGCTTCTACCAGGCCCACGGCAACCGCGCCGGCGGCACCGGAGTGGGACTGCACCTGACGCACCTGCTCGTGACGCTGCACCGCGGCACCCTCACCGTGGCCGACAACCCCGAGGGCCGCGGCACACGCTTCACCATCACGATTCCGGCCACTGCCGACACCAGCACGAGCAGCCGCAAAGCCGACGAAATCTTCCCCGGCGCGCAGCCCGTGAGCGGCGTGCAGCCGCTGAGCGACATCAAGACCCTGCTCGTGCCCGACCTGGACGAGCCCGAAGGCGACCGCCCGCGCGCCGCCGAGGCCCGCATCCTCGTGGCCGAAGACGACGCCGAGATACGCCGCTATCTCGAGCAGGAGCTGGGGCGCCGCTACCGCGTGGACAGCTGCTCCGACGGCGGCGAAGCCATAGACATGATATTCGCATCTCCGCCCGACCTGATTCTGAGCGACGTGATGATGCCGGTGGTAAACGGCCTTGACCTCACCCGCCACATAAAGCAGAACATCAACCTCAACCACATCCCCATTGTGCTGCTCACGGCCATGACCCGCGACGAAGACAACATCAAGGCCATCGAAGCCGGTGCCGACGACTACATCACCAAGCCCTTCAACATCGAGGTGCTACGCACCAAGATAGCCGGCCTGCTCGCGCGCTATCGCAGCCTGAAGAACCGCTACAGCGGCAACCAGGAGTTCGACGACAAGATCGACCCCATCGACGTCAAGAGCAACGACGAAAAGCTCATGAACCGCATCATGGCCGTGCTGAACCGCGACATAGCCAACCCCGAGCTCACCGTGGAGCAACTGGCCTCGGAGGTGGGTCTGAGCCGCGTGCACCTGCACAGGCGCCTCAAGGCGCTGACAAACCAGTCGCCGCGCGACTTCATCCGCAACACCCGCCTGCGCCAGGCCGCCCGCCTGCTGGCCGAGAAAAAGCTGAGCGTATCCGAGGTGGCCGACCTCACCGGCTTCAGCAACGCCGGCAGTTTCACCACCTCTTTCAAGAAGCTCTACGGCCTCACGCCGGGCGAATATTCCAAGGCCGATGCCTCAAAAAATGCAAGAGATTGAAAATCAAGCATAGTGTTACGCCGCAAAATATAAATGTAACAACCGGATGCAACGAATGAATCAAACACGTAAATAATGTTACACGCATAAAAACATGCGTTACCGCCCAAATATTAAAAATTGTTCCGTCTCACTAAATTTGCATAAAAATTAATCAACCAATCAACAACCTTCGAAAAACACGATGAAAAAAGCCCTTGCAATAGCAACCCTGGCAGCCGCGATGACAGCCTGCAGCACCTCGACGAAGGCGCCCGAGGCCATCAGCGGCACCGCGCTATTCGACAGTTTTGTGTACGACGGACACGACAGCATCTACAACACCCTCGCCGCCGACAGCACCACATGGATGAACCCCATCCTGCCGGGCTGGTACTCCGACCCCTCCATCTGCACCAACGGCAAGGGCGATTACTTCCTTGTGACCTCCACCTTCTGCTACTATCCCGGCGTGCCCATCTTCCACAGCCGCGACATGGTGAACTGGCGCCAGATAGGCCACGTGCTCAACCGCCCCTCGCAGCTCGAGAACTTCCGCGGGCAGCACATCAGCGGCGGCATCTTCGCCCCGGACATCGCCTACAACCCCGCCAACCAGACCTACTACATGATAACCACCAACGTGGGTGCAGGCAACTTCTTCGTGAAGACCACCGACCCCTTCGGCGGCGAGTGGAGCGACCCCATCCATCTGCCCGAGGTGCAGGGCATCGACCCGGCCTTCTTCTTCGATGAAGACGGCAAGGCCTATATCGTGAACAACGACGACGCCCCCGACTTCAAGCCGGAATACCCCGGCCACCGCACCGTGCGCGTGGTGGAATTCGACACCGCGACGGACAAGTGCGTGGGCGAGCGCCGCATAGTCGTGAACAAAGGCTGGCGCCCCCAGGACAAGCCCATCTGGTGTGAAGGTCCGCACATCTACAAAATCAACGGCCAGTACTATCTGATGACCGCCGAGGGCGGCACCGGCGACTGGCACAGCGAGGTGATCTACCGCGGCCCCTCGCCCTTCGGCCCCTTCACCCCCTATGAGAACAACCCCATACTGACGCAGCGCAACCTGCCCGCCGACCGCGAGAACCCCATCACCTGCGCCGGCCATGCCGACATCCTGCCCACCACCGAGGGCGACTGGATGGCCGTGTTCCTGGCATGCCGTCCCAACGCCCAGGGCTTCGAGAACCTGGGCCGCGAGACCTTCATGCTGCCCGTGGAATGGACAGAAGACGGCTGGCCCGTGATCAACCCCGACATGCAGCCCGTGGCCATGACCGGCACGCGCGGCGTGGCCATTGACGAGGCCTCCCGCACCTTCGGCAACTTCACCGCCACTGACGACTTCGACGCCGACGCCCTCGCGCCCGCGTGGATGACCCTGCGCGCGCCCGCCACCGATTTATACTCCCTGAGCAGCGTGCCCGGCTATCTGGCCCTGCAGTGCAGCGACACCACCGCCGCCGAGAAGGCCACTCCCGCCTTCGTGGCACGCCGCATCCAGCACCACGACTTCGACGCCACCACGGCCATGACCTTCGTGCCTGACACGGCCGGCCGTGCCGCCGGACTGCTCGTGTTCAAGAACGAAGACCACCAGTACTTCCTGGGCCGCGGCCTCGACGAGAACGGCGCCGACGTGATATTCGTGGACCGCGTGGCTCCCGAGGGCATCACCACGATAGCCTCCGTGGCCGCGCCCGAGACGCAGAGCGTGGACCTGAAAGTGAGCGGCAACGGCCCCGCCTACAGCTTTGCCTTCTCGGCCGACGGCGGCAAGAGCTACACCACAGTGGCCGAGGGCGTGGACGCCCGCCACACCTCCACCGCAGCCGCCGGCGGCTTCACCGGCACCACGGTGGGCCCCTATGCAACGAACAAGAGAAAATAAACACAATACATTAATTTATTTAATAAGGAGAAAAACGCCATCAGAAAAATCAAAAATCAAAGTACCAATCAATCCATCGATCTCTCTTCTTAACCTTGGAAGAAAAACAACAAGCAAATAACCTGAACAAAACCAATTACTAACACATGAAAAATGTAAAGAAATTCTTTCGATGCATTTCGGTGCTCACACTGCTGCTGGTGTGCGGAGGCTTTGCCGCGCATGCAGAGACAGTGACCGGCACTGTGGTCGACGATACGGGCGAACCCCTGATCGGCGTCAGTGTTGCTCTTAAAGGCAGCAAAACAGGCGTGACCACCGACATCGACGGCAACTACGCTATCCAGGTGGCCGACACGAAGGCCGCCACGCTCTCGTTCAGCTATGTGGGCATGGAGACACAGGACATCCGCGTAAACGGCCGAAAGACTATCGACGTTACCCTCAAGCCCAACAGCAACGCCCTCGAGGAAGTGGTGGTTGTGGGCTACGGCGCGCAGAAGAAAGCCTCAGTGGTGGGTGCCATCACCCAGACCACCGGCGAAGTGCTCGCCCGTGCAGCCGGTGTGCACGACATCGGCGCCGCCCTCACCGGTAACATGCCCGGTGTGGTTACGACTCAGAGCTCCGGTATGCCCGGCGACGAAGAGCCCCAGATCACCATCCGCGGCGCATCGTCGTGGAACGGCTCGTCGCCTCTGGTGCTGGTGGACGGCATCGAGCGTCCCATGAGCTCCGTCGACATGAGTTCCGTGGAGACCATCTCGGCCCTGAAAGACGCATCGGCCACGGCTGTGTACGGTGTGAAAGGCGCCAACGGTGTGATTCTGATCACCACCAAGCGCGGTACTGAAGGCCGCGCCAAGATCGACGTGGGCTTCACCGCCACCATGAAGACCATCTCGCGCCTGCCGGACAAGTATGACTCCTACGACGCCCTGGGCATGACCAACCGCGCCATCGAGCACGAGCTGGCCCTGAACCCCGGCTCGTGGAACTACCTGATTCCGCAGTCGCGCATCAACAAATACCGCTACCGCACCTCGCTGGAGGACATCGAGCGCTATCCCAACGTGGACTGGCGCAACGAGCTGTTCAAGGACGCAGCCATGAGCTACAACGCCTACGTGAACATCTCCGGCGGTACGAAGTTCGTGCGCTACTATGCAGCCGTCGACTTCGTGAGCGAGGGTGACCTCTTCCGCGAGCAGAACCCCGGCCGCGGCTTCGTGAACGGCTTCAACTACAATCGCCTGAACGTGCGCTCCAACCTCGACTTCTCGCTGACTCCCACCACCACCTTCAAGGTGAACGTGGCCGGCAGCAACGGCGTACGCAAGACCCCCTTCAGCGGCAGCGGCGAATACAACGTGGACTGGAACGCAGCCCAGGCATGGGCCGGTGTGTACAGCTCCGCTCCCGACCAGTTCATGCCCGTGTACAGCGACGGCTCCATCGGCTACTATCCCGAGTTTGCCTCGCAGGTAGTGAACTCCGTGAGTCAGATTCTGACCTCGGGCTACATGAACACCATGAACACCCGCATCAACACCGACTTCGTGCTGGAACAGAAGCTCGACTTCATCACCAAGGGCCTGAACTTCCGCGGCATGATTTCGTGGGACAACCTCTTCTACGACTCCAAGCGCGGCGTGCAGGACAACTACTCCGGCTATCAGAACAAGTGGATCAACCCCGCTACCGGCGAGGTGAGCTACAAGAACCTGCTGGACGGCAACACCAAGTTTGACTACCGCCCGATGGACAACCTGAGCACCAACGGCGGCGAAGTGATCAACTGGAAGACACAGCGCCACGTGAACTATCAGCTGCAGCTGAACTGGAACCGCACCTTCAACAAGATGCACAACGTGGGCGCCACCGCCGTGTGGACCCGCCAGGAAGACGCCTACGGCAGCGAAATCCCCCGCTACCGCGAGGACTGGGTGTTCCGTACCACCTACGACTTCGACGGCCGCTACCTTATCGAATACAACGGCGCCTACAACGGTTCCGAGAAGTTCGGCAAGGGCTACCGCTTCGGTTTCTTCAACTCCGGCGCCATAGGCTGGCGCATCTCCGGCGAGCCTTTCTTCAAGGCCTTGACCCCCTACATCAACAACCTGAAGGTGCGCGCATCTTACGGTGAGATCGGTGACGACAGCGGCGACCGCTGGATGTTCATGGACCAGTGGGGCTACGGCAGCTGGAACGGCAGCGCATCGGCTGCTGTGGTCGACGGCTCCGGCCGCCCCGGCAACACCTCGCCCTACAACTACTACTATCAGCTCGTGATGGGCAACCCCGACGCCCACTGGGAAAAGGTGAAGAAGTTCAACTTCGGTATCGACTACGGCTTCCTGAACGACATGTTCGCAGGCTCGGTTGAAATCTTCAAGGACCGCCGAAACGACATTCTCATCCGCGGCAGCGAGCGCGCCATCCCCAGCTACTTCGGCGGCGACGCTCCCTGGTCGAACCTCGGTGCGGCCGAGTCGAAGGGCTATGAAATCGAGCTGCGCTTCAACTATCCCATCAACAAGGACATGCGCGTGTGGGCCAACTTCAACATGACCCATGCAGCCAACAAGATCATCAACCGCGACGACCCCCAGCTGAAGCCCGACTATCAGAAGCAGGCAGGCTATGCCATCGGTCAGGCCCACAGCTACATCGACGCCGGCTTCCTGAACAACTACGACATGATCTACGGCGCTCCCGCCTTTGAGACCAACCAGGACCAGCGCCTGCCGGGCGACTACTATATCGTCGACTTCAACGGCGACGGCATCGTGGACAGCAACGACTCCGCTCCTATCGGCTACACCACCACCCCGCAGAACACCTACAACGCCACCCTCGGCTTCGAGTGGAAGGGCTTCAGCGTGTTCGCCCAGTTCTACGGCGTTACGAACGTGACCCGCTACCTTGACCTCCCCTGCTTCACCTACCAGTTGCACAACGTGTTCAACCTGCGTGAATGGTGGAGCGGCGAGACCGGCGACGGCGAGATGCTCGTTCCGCGCTATCTCTCGACCCCCAACGGCGCCTACAAGGGCACCGAGTGCCTCTACGACGGCTCCTACGTGCGTCTGAAGAACGTCGAGGTGGCCTACACCTGGACCGGCGGCTGGATCAAGAAGATAGGCATGAGCAACCTGAAGGTTTACCTGAACGGCAACAACCTGTGGTTCTGGAGCCGCCTCCCGGACGACCGCGAATCGGACAACGGCTATCAGGCATCGGCCTACCCGACCGCCCGCCGTTTCAACATCGGTGTGAAGTTCACTCTCTAATATCACATGAAAGCAATGAAAATGAATATATCCAAATTCCTCGCAGGCGCATTTCTCGCTGTGGCATCGGCCACTGCCCTGACCTCGTGCGAAGACTACCTGGAAAAGGACCCCGATTCCACGGTCAACGCCGACGACGCCTTCAAGGATTATAAGAATTTCCAGGGCTTCCTCGACGAAGTCTACAACTGCGTGCCCAACAAGAACATCCACTACTGGACCGCAACCTGGAACCTGGGCGAGGACGAATATCTCGTGCCCGCCGGCAACTGGCACATGCTGCACCAGGTGGACCTGGGCGACTTCTGGAAGTGGCAGGACGGCAACCTGGGCCAGGCAGGCTTCTGGTTTGACAAAGCCGCCGACCGCCTGAACCCCCGCAGCAACAACCAGGGCGACCACGCCCTCTACGGCCATGCATGGTACTGCATCCGCAAGTGCAACCAGGGCCTCGAGAACCTCGACAACATGACCGGCACCGCCGAAGAGCGCCAGCTGCTGAAGGGCCAGATGCTCTTCTTCCGCGCATGGTGGCACTTCGAGATGATGCAGTTCCTGGGTGGCCTGCCCTACCTGGACCGCACCATTCCGCCGAGCGAAAGCCCCACAGAGCCCCGCCTGAGCTTCCAGGAGTGTGCCGACAAGTGCGCCGCCGACTTCCGCGCCGCCGCCGACCTTCTCCCCCTCGACTGGGACCAGACCAACGTGGGCCGCAAGACCGTGGGCCACAACGATTTCCGCATCAACAAGGCCATGGCCTTAGGCTACCTGGGCAAGTGCCTGCTCTGGGCCGGCTCGCCCCTGATGGTGAACGGCGCACAGACCGGTGGCACCCACACCTACGACTACGACCCCGCCTACTGCGAGAAGGCTGCCAGCGCCTTCGGCGAGCTGCTGACGCTCGTGGAAGCCGGCCAGACCCTCTACAAGCTCGCAGGCTGGGACTACAAGAACGTATATGACCACGAAAAGGCCGAAGGCGCCGAAGACTGCTACAGCGACATCTTCTGGAGCCAGCGCAACCAGGGCCGAGTGCCGGGCGCCAAGGAGTCGATCTTCCGCGCTCCCAGCATGGCATGGGCCAACGGCGGACCCAACTCGTACATCATGTACAACTACGCTGCCACTTTCTGCCCCAACTGGCTGAGCGGTGGTCGTGACAACCTGGTTCACCACCCCACCGCCAACTACGTTGAATACTACGGCATGGCCAATGGTCTGCCCCTGGACGACCCGGACAGCGGCTACGACCCCAACCATCCCTACAAGGACCGCGACCCGCGCTTCTACCACGACATCATCTACGACGGTTGCATGTTCGTGAACGGCAGCGCCAGCGACGACGACAAGTACAGCCCCCTCTACACCGGCGGTGCTTTCCGCAACGAGACAAACTCGAGCTCGACCGGCTATCTGATGAACAAGCTGGTGTGCCACACGGCCAACAACACCGACCAGGTGGGCTGGCAGTGGGGTGACAATCCCAACGCCGACGTTCCCTACATGCGTCTGGCCGACATCTACCTGATGTATGCCGAGGCTGCCGGCGTGGTGGGCGGTGCCAAGGGCAAGAGCTCCAACTTCGCCAAGACTGCCGAAGACGCCATCAACACCGTGCGCGAGCGCTGCGGCGCCGGCCACGTGGGCGCCAAGTACACGGCAAGCCGCAACCTGTTCCTGGACGAGGTTCGCCGCGAGCGCGCCGTTGAGCTGTCCTTCGAGGGCCTCCGCTTCAACGACCTGCAGCGCTGGCTGCTCCTGACCGAGCCCAAGTACACGAAGAAGACCGCCCACGAGTTCAAGCGCGTGGAGAGCATCGAGTGGCTGAAGGAAAACCATCCCTCCGAGGCCCGCATCGCCGAGCTCGAGGAGCGCGTGCTGCTGGTGCGTCCCTTCACCGCCAAGCACTACTGGTTCCCGCTCAAGCGCAACGACACACAGCTCTATGAGGGCTATGAGCAGAACCCCGGCTGGTAATCACTAATAAACCATAATCATCAGAATATCTCATTTCAATATATGATACCGACCCAAAACAAAGCCTTGGCAGTGCTTCTGACAGCTGCGATGAGCCTCCCCGCATTCGCGCAGGAAGAGGCTGCAGCCGACAGCACGCGTGAGGCCACAGCAGCTGTGAACGACTTCCGCCTGGAAGCGCCCAGCAATATTGTAGGCGGTGTGTCCGTGGTCAACGTCGAGCAGAACCAGAAGAAAGACCACACCCTCGGTGCCCTGGACAACATGACGGGCTTCGTAGGTGGCTGGAACGGCGGTTCGCTCTGGGCCAACGACTCCGACAACGACGGCGGCTACCTCGTGCTGGTAGACGGCGTGCCCCGCAGCGCCGGCGACATTCTGGCTATCGAAGTGAAGGACGTGACCTTCCTGAAGAGCGCCGCAGCCGTGGTGCTCTACGGCAGCCGCGCCGCCAAGGGCGCCATCCTCATCACCACCAAGCGTGGCGAGGCCAAGCCCCTGAGCATCAGCGTCAACGCCAATGCCGGCTGGAGCACCCGCAAGGACATCCCCGAGTATCTGGGCAGCGCCGAGTACATGAGCCTCTACAACAAGGCCCGCGAAATGGACGGCCTGGGCGCACAGTACAGCGACGCCGACATCTACAACTACGCCAGCGGTGCCAACCCCTACCGCTACTCCAACCTGGACTTCTACAGCAGCGACTACGTGGGCAAGGTGAAGAACCGCTACGACGCCACGCTGCAGATTCAGGGCGGCAACAACCGCGCCCGTTTCTACACCAACGTGTCGTACTTCTATGAAGACGACGTGCTGAAAGTGGGACAGGCAAAGGACAACAACAACAACCGCTTCAGCGTGCGCGGCAATGTGGACGTGGATATCACCGACTGGATCCAGGCCTACATCGGCACCTACACCACATTCTACAACTCCCGCCAGGCCAAGGGCGACTACTGGAACGTGGCCTCCACCTTCCGCCCCAACCGTATCTCCCCGCTCATCCCCATGAGCATGATCGACCCGAACGCCCTGGCAGCCCTCGAGACCGTGGGCGGCAGCAACAACATCTTCGGCGACTGCTTCCTGAGCGGCACCACCATCGACCCGACGAACATCTTCGCCGACTACTATGCCGCAGGCTACTCGAAGAACACCTACCGCAACTTCCAGTTCCACGCCGGCGTGAACATCGACCTGGCACGCCTGCTCAAGGGCCTGAGCTTCCACACTCAGTTTGCCACGGACTATGCCACGAACTACACCACGTCGTTCGACAACAACTACGCCGTGTACATCCCCACCTGGAGCACCTACGGCGGCCAGGACGTGATCGTGGGCCTGACGCAGGAAGGAACCGATGAAAAGACCGGTATCCAGAACGTGAGCAACAGCACGGACAACCAGACAGTGTCGTGGAACGCCGACTTCAGCTACCGCAACACCTTCAACCGCGTGCACAACGTGGAGGCCATGGTGCTTGTGAACGGCTGGCAGAAGACCATCAGCGGCCAGTATCACCGCACCACCAACGTGAACCTGGGCTTCCGCGCAGCCTACGACTACGCCAACCGCTACTTCGCCGACTTCCAGGCAGCCGAGGTGCACTCGTCGAAGCTGGCTCCCGGCCACCGCAACGCCTTCTCGCCGTCGCTGACGCTGGGCTGGCGCATCAGCGAAGACTTCTTCAAGGGCAGCAACACGGTGAACAACCTGGAGCTGAGCGCAAGCGGCACCATCCTGCATCAGGACCTGGACCTCTCCGACTACTACATGTGGCGCGGCAGCTACGGCACGGGCGGCTGGTTCTCGTGGGCCGACGGTCCCTCCAACTCGGCTTTCTACCCCCTGCGCGGTGAAAACCTGGAGCTGACCTACATCAAGCGCAAGGAATTCTCGGCCACGCTGAAGGGCGCGTTCTTCAACAACATGCTGAAGGCCCACGCCGACTTCTTCCTGAGCGAGATGAGCGGCCTGCCCGTGGAGAAACCCACCATGTTCCCCGACTACTTCACCACCTACTATCCCGAAGCATCGCTGATTCCCTGGATCAACTACAACTCCAACCGCCGCACGGGTCTTGACTTCGGCGTTGAATTCACGAAGCAGTTCGGCGAAGTGAAGGTAGACCTGGGCGTTGTGGGCACCTGGTACGACACCAAGGCCACCAAGCGCGACGAGGTGAACAGCTACGCCTACCAGAACCGCGAGGGCAAGCCCATCGACGGCCTCTGGGGCTATCAGAGCGCCGGCCTGTTCAAGACCGACGAAGAAGCCGCAGCCTGGTACGACCAGAGCGCTCTGGGCAGCGCAGCCAAGGCCGGCGATATCAAGTACATCGACCAGAACGGCGACGAAGTGATTGACTCCAACGACGTTGTTTATCTCGGCAAGGGCGGCTGGTACGGCTCTCCCTTCATGCTGGGTCTCAACTTCAGCGTGAGCTTCAAGGGCTTCACCCTTTTCGCCCTGGGCACCGGCAACTGGGGCGGCCACGGCACTCTGGCCGGCAACAGCTACTACTATGCCACCGGCACCGCCAAGTACTCGGCTGAAATGCGCAACGCATGGACGCCCGAGACCGCCGCTACCGCCACCCTGCCCCGCCTCACCACCGAGAACGGCGCAAACAACACCGTGGCCAGCGACTATTGGATCTACAGCACCGACGCATTCCGCCTGGGCAAACTGCAGCTGACCTACGACATGCCCGAATCGCTGATGAAGAAATGCCACCTCACCGGCGCACAGATCTACGTGAGCGGCAGCAACCTGTTCACCATCGGCAAGAACCGCAAGATTCTCGACCGCAAGGTGGGCGCAGCTCCCGAATACCGCTTCTTCAATGTTGGTCTCTCTCTCTCCATCTAATCAATGCACGATACTATGAAATATATCAGTAAAATAGCAACCGTAGCAGCTCTGGCAGCCGTGTCGCTCTCCTGCTCCGACCTCGTAGAGCCCGCATTCGAGCCCTCGAAGGACGTGGACCAGATGCTCGGCTACGCCAACTATGCCGACGAGATGCTGTACAGCGCCTACATCATGATGCCCTACAGCCGCAACGTGGAAAGCGACATGGCCACCGACGACGCTGTGTGCAACGACAACAGCAACGCCTATCTGCAGCTGGCCACCGGCTCGTGGACGTCGAACAACGGCACGCTCTCGATCTGGAAAAACGGCCGCGGCTCCATCCAGTTCATCAACGAACTGCTCACGAAGCTCGACCGCGTGGACTTCTCGGACAACGAGAAGAAGAACGCCCTGTTCGCCCAGCGACTCAAGGGCGAGGCCCTGGGCCTGCGCGCCCTCTACATGTTCCACCTGCTGCGCCAGCACGGCGGATATGTGAACGGCGAGCTCCTGGGTGTGCCCAACCTGCTCGAGCCCGAAAACACTCAGAGCGACTTCAACCAGCCCCGCGCCACCTTCAAGGAGTGCATGGACCAGATTCTGGCCGATGCCGACGAGGCTATCAGCCTGCTGCCGGAGTTCTACGGCAACGTCAGCAACGTGAACGAGATTCCGGCCAAGTTCCGCGGCCTGGGTCTGTCGACCGACGAATACAATGACGTGATGGGCGTGAACATGCCCGGCCGCATGAGCGCCACGATAGCAGCCGCCATCGCCGCTCAGGCCACCCTGATGGCCGCCAGCCCCGCCTTTGCCGACGGGAGCGGCGTGACCTGGGCCGACGCAGCCGACCGCGCTGCCGCCGTGCTCGACCCCAAGGGCGGCGCCGCCGGCGTGGCAGCACAGGGCCACCTGTGGTACACCGCCGAGAACGTGGCCAAGAACATCACCTTCGTGAACCCCGAGGAAGTGCTGTGGCGCGCCAACACCGCCAACGACCGCACGCTCGAGGAAGACTACTTCGCTCCCTCGATCCGCGGCAAGGGCCGCGTGAACCCCACGCAGAACCTTGTGGACGCTTTCCCCATGGCCAACGGCTATCCCATCGCCGAGGCTGCTTCGGGCTACGACCGCAGCAACCCCTATGCAGGCCGCGACCCGCGCCTGGCAGCCTACATCGTGACCAACGGCAGCACCTGCGGCCACAGCAACTCCACCATCACCACCGCCACCTACGGCACCAACAACGACGCGCTGAACGCCGAGCAGGGCTACTCGACCCGCACGGGCTACTACATGCGCAAGCTGCTGCGCGGCGACGTCAACTGTGATCCCTCCGTGGAGGACAACAAGGACCACCTGCCCGTGCGCCTGCGCTACACCGAAATCTACCTCGCCTATGCCGAGGCTGCCAACGAGGCCTGGGGCCCCACCGGCGCCGGCACGCACGGCTACAGCGCCTACGACGTGATCAAGGCCATCCGCAGCCGCGCAGGCCTGGGTGAAAACGGCGTCGACGCCTATCTCGAAAGCTGCCGCGCCAGCAAGGACGCCATGCGCGAGCTCATCCGCAACGAGCGCCGCATCGAGCTGTGCTTCGAGGGCAAGCGCTTCTGGGACCTGCGCCGCTGGAAAGCCAACCTGACCGAGCCCGCCCGCGGCGTGCGCATCACCGGCAGCGATGCAGCTCCCGTGTATGAGTACATCGACGTGGAGGCCCGCAAGTACGAGCCCTACATGGTCTACGGCCCCATCCCCTACGGCGAGACTGTCAAGTTCAGCAACCTCTTGCAAAACGACGGCTGGAAGTAATAAACACCCGCCTCTCTCCGTTATAATTTCCAACCATCATTACCAACAAAGACATGAAAATCAACAAATATTCACTCATTCTTGCTTCGCTGGCCCTTGCAACTGGTTTCTCGGCCTGCAAGAACGCCGAAAACGACTTTCCCGACTTTCAGGACGGCATCAGCGTATACTTCGCCAACCAGTATCCCGTGCGCACCCTTGTGATGGGCGACGACACCTACGATACCAGCGACGACAACGCCCACAAGTGCAAGATCTACGCCACCATGGGCGGCGCCTACAATGGCCGCGACATCACCGTGAAGGTGGCCGTGGACAATACCCTGACGGACAACCTCACCTTTGACGGCACCACTCCCGTCAAGGCCATGCCCGAGAGCTACTACAAGCTGGCCTCGAACAGCATGAACTACGGCAAAACCCACATGGGCGCCGTGGAGGTGGAGTTCACCGACGCTTTCTTCAACGACCCCGAAGCTCTGACCAACAACTACGTGATTCCCCTGGTGATCACCGGCCAGAGCGGCGCCGACAAGATCCTCACCGGCACTCCCGTGGAGGAAGGCACCCAGCCCGCGCGCACCAACAGCTCGGCCTGGAGCGTGCAGCCCCAGGACTTCGTGCTCTACTGCGTGAAGTACATCAACAAGTGGGACGCCGAGTACGCAACCCGCGGTGTGGACAAGGTGACGGAGAACGGCACTACCACCACCGTGGTGCGCCACGCTGCCGACGTTGAGAAAGACGAGCTGCGCTTCGTGCACACCCGCGACCTGAAGACGGCCGTTTATCCCGTGAGCACCGTGGTGACGGATGCCGCCGGCAACCCCACCACCCTCACCTGCGACCTGGTGCTGACCTTCGACGGCAACGACCAGTGCACCATCGCCAGCGGCACCGCCGGCTACACTGCCAGCGGCAGCGGCAAGTTCGTGCCCAAGGGCGACAAGAACAGCTGGGGCAACAAAGACCGCAACGCTCTGTATCTTGACTACAGCGTGGACTTCGGCACACGCAGCGTCCAGACCCTGGACACCCTCGTGGTCAAGAGCCGCAACGTATCGGCCGAGTTTTTTACTCCTCAATACAAATAACCTTAGAGCTATATGAAACTTCTTAATATACTGGCAATCGGCGCAATGGGAGTGGCCATCGCTTCCTGCTCCGACGACTTCGATACCAACGGCTACAAGGTGGACAAGCCCCAGGAAACAGCGCAGTATGAGTATCTGAACTCCTACGGCCCGCTGAAGTCGTACATCAACCGCTCGGGAGCAGGCTCGCTGTTCCGCCTGGGCGGCGCCCTCGACGCAGCCGCCCTCAACGAGCGCGGCCTGGTCTACGCCCTGGCCGTGTCGAACTACGACGAAGTGACCTTCGGCAACCACATGAAGCACAACTTCGTGATGGACGCCAACGGCTCGATGGACTTCGGCACCATCCGCACCGCCATCGAGAATGCCCAGAATGCCGGCCTGAAAATCTTCGGCCACACTCTGGCATGGCACTCGCAGCAGCAGGGCAAATATCTCCTGAGCCTGCTCAAGGACAAGGAGATTGACATCGACCCCAACCAGAAAAACGAGGTGCTCGACTACCAGATCAACTGGGGCGAGCAGAGCGGCTACAGCATGTGGGGACAGTGGGGCAAAGGCGCCACCGCCACCATCAACACCGAGGATGGCTGCCTCGAGATCATGAACCCCGAAGCTGCAACCAACTTCTGGGACCTGCAGTTCTTCATCGCCGACGGCTTCAACCTGAGCGCCGGCGTGGACTACAAGCTGACCATCACGGCCCGCACCCTGGGCGGCGAGTGCAACGTGCGCGGCGGTATCGGCACATGGAGCGAAACCAGCAACGTGGGCTACGTCGTCACCGACGAATGGCAGGACTTCGAGTTTACGTTCACTCCGGCCTTTGAAGGCGGCTCGCACCTGCTGACGCAGTTCGGCGACTTCGTGGGCACCGTGCAGTTCAAGAGCGTCAAGCTCGTGCACCTCGAGGCTCCCGCAGTGGAATTCTTCGAGACCCTGATTCAGGGCGGCGACGCCGACGAAGGCGAGACCCCCAGCCTGATTTCGCGCTACCCCGGCGGCGGCGACCAGCCCGCAGCTGTGGTGGACGACCCCAAGGGCACCGGCAAGGTGTTCGTGGCCGAAATCAACGGCAACCCCACCGAGGCATGGGACGCACAGTTCTTCATCGCCACCGACACGAAGCTGCAGGAAGGCGACAAGGTGCACGTTTCGTTCCGCTATCGCTGCGACGACGAGCGCAACATCGACACGCAGGCCCACGGCACTCCCGGCAACTACCACCACTATCAGTTCATCGGCACGCTCAACTGCACCACCGAATGGAAAGAACTTGAGTGGACCGGCAAGATCACTTCCGACCAGGCCAAGGACGGCGGCTGTCAGTCGATCGCCTTCAACCTCTCGTCGAAGCCCGAGGCCAGCAAGTTCTACATCGACGACGTGAAGTTCGACATCGTGAAGAGCGGCAACGCCATCCCCCTGACTCCCGCGGAGAAAGAGGAGATAATCAAGGGCGAGCTGAAGCGATGGATCTACGGCATGATGGAGGCCTGCGACGGCTACGTCACTGCCTGGGACGTCGTGAACGAGGCTATCGGCGACGGCGGTCTGGGCGACGGCGTGAAGCACGGCGACGACACCGACAACGAGTTCTACTGGCAGAACTACCTGGGCGACAACTACGTGCGCTACGCAGTGCAGTATGCCCGCGAGGCCTTCGCCGAATACGGCGGCAACCCCGACGAGCTCCTGCTCTTCGCCAACGACTACAACCTGGAAGCTGCCTACAACAACACGGCCAAGACCGACAACCTCATCCGCGTGATAGGCGAATGGGAGGCCGACGGCGTGACCCGCATCGACGGTATCGGCACGCAGATGCACGTGACCTACAGCCTGAATCCCACGACTCAGGCCCGCCAGGAGCAGTGTGTCGTAGACATGTTCACGAAGCTGGCCGCCAGCGGCAAGCTCGTGCACGTGAGCGAGCTCGACATGGGCATCTCCGACGAAAACGGCAACACCATCATGACTCCGGACCTGACCTTCGAGCAGAAGCAGCTGATGAGCGACTACTACAAGTTCATCGTGAAGAAGTTCTTCGAGATCATCCCGAAGGAGCAGCAGTACGGTATCGTGCAGTGGGCCGCAACCGACAGTCCTGAAGGCAGCGGCTGGCGCGCCGGCGAGCCCATCGGCATCTGGGACCAGAACTACTCGCGCAAGCCTGCCTACGCCGGCTGGTGTGAAGCTCTCCAGGAGGCCACCGCCAACTGATCTACGGAATCCAACCCCTAACGAAAGAGCCCTGCGCGATGCGCGGGGCTCTTTTTTGATGCCGGGGGTGCCGGGAGGGTCGGACGATGGGGGCCCGGGAGTGAAATATAGCCGGGTGGTGAAAACCTTTCGGGGGGAAGGGTGTTATAAATAATGTACAGAAATTGTACAAAACCGAACATCAATGCCTCTGCGCGGCTGTTGCAAATGCCTGGCGTTTACATTATCTTTGCAGGGCGCAACATAACCAAAACATCATTTCAACTATTCACTCCTTATGAGGGCAATATTCACCACAATGGCCATGCTGGCGCTGGGTCTCGCGGCCGCGGCGCAGCAGGCAACGGAGCCTCTCACGCTCGAAGCGTGCCGCTCGATGGCGCTTGTCAACAACAAGAACATTCAGGTGGCACGGCAGCGCATCACCACCGCCGACTATCAGAAGCGCGAGGCTTTCGCAGCCTATCTGCCTGCAATTGACTTTGCGGGCGGCTATGCCTACAACCAGAAAAACATCTCCATCTTCTCGAAAGACCAGCTGCTGCCCACGAAGTCGTTCAACCCCAAGACGGGCAGCTATGATTTCAACCTGGTGACCAATCCGGCCACGGGCGAGCCCATCAAGGGCCCGGACGGCCAGTATGTGCCGGAAACCGTGGCCCTGATACCGAAGGAGGCCATGGAATTTGACGTGCACAACGTGTTTTTCGGCGCCGTGACGCTGACGCAGCCCGTGTATATGGGCGGCAAGATCGTGGCCATGAACAAGCTCACGGGCTATGCCAAGCAGCTGGCCGAGGCGCTGAGCAACAGCGAGGCCGAGAACGTGATATATGCCGTGGATGCGGCCTACTGGCAGGTGGTGTCGCTCAAGGCCAAGCACAAGCTGGCCACGAGCTACGTGAACCTGCTCGACTCGCTGGACCGGAACGTGGGGCTGATGGTGAAGGAAGGCGTGGCCACGCGGGCCGACAAGCTGAGCGTGGACGTGAAGCTGAACTCGGCCAACGTGGACCTGACGAAGGTGGAGAACGGCCTGGTGCTGTCGCGCATGGCGCTGGCCCAGCTGTGCGGCCTGCCGCTCGACTCGCCCATGCTGCTGGCCGATGAAGACATCGACAATATCGACGACACCACGGCTCCGGCCACCGACTACGACATGGAGCAGGTCTATGACTCGCGCCAGGACCTGCGCGCGCTGCAGATGGGCATCAACATCGCCGGCCAGCAGAAGAAGGTGGCCATGGCGTCGATGCTGCCTAATCTGGCCGTTGTGGGCAGCTATTCGTTCAGCAACCCCAATATGTTCGACGGCTTCTCGAAGCGCTTCGGCGGAGCTTTCTCCGTGGGCGCCATGCTCACGATACCCATCTGGCACTGGGGCGGCAACTACAGCAAGTACAAGGCCGCCGAGAGCGAGCAGAAGGTGATGGAGCTGAAGATGCAGGACGCCCGCGAGATGGTGGACCTGCAGGTGAAGCAGGCAGCCTTCCGCGCCCAGGAGAGCATCAAGACCTACAACACCACGGTGACAAACCAGGAGAGCGCCGACGAGAACCTGCGCACGGCCACGCTGGCCTTCAGAGAGGGCGTGGCCACCACGGACAACGTGATGGAGGCGCAGACGGCCTGGCTCAAGGCCCACTCGGAGCTGATAGACGCGCTGATAGACGTGCATCTGTGCGACACGTATCTCTCGAAAGTACTGGGCAACCTCAACTATTAATATAAACTCAACACTCTATATCCCATGTCAACGAACGACACAAACAATACCGCCGAGGCCCGCGCCAACCGCTCGCTTCTGCTGACCGTGCTGATAATCGTGGCCGTCGTGGCCGTCGTGGCCGTGATAGGCTTCTGCTTCATGAACAAGCCCGCCGAATTTGTGGAGGGCCAGGTGGAAGGCACCACCGTGCGCATCTCGGGCAAGTTGCCGGGCCGCGTGGTTGAATTTTTCGCCCACGAGGGCGACACCGTGCATGCCGGCGACACGCTGGTGCGCATCCATTCGTCGGTGGCCGAGGCGCAGCTGACGCAGGCCCTGGCCATGCAGGATGTGGCCCGCCAGCAGAACCGCAAGGTCGACGCCGGCACGCGTAAGCAGATAGTGCAGGGCGCCTACGACCTGTGGCAGCAGGCCAAGGCCGCAGCCGCCATCACCAAGAAGACCTACGACCGCGTGGAGCGCCTCTACAGCGAGGGCGTGATGACCGAGCAGAAGCGCGACGAGGCCAAGGCCGCCTACGACGCCGCCGTGGCCGGCGAGAACGCCGCCAAGAGCCAGTACGACCTGGCCGTGGCCGGCGCGCAGAGCGAGGACAAGCAGAGCGCCGCAGCCATGGTGGAGGCCGCCACGGGCAGCGTGGACCAGGTGCAAGCCCTGCTGGACGATGCGTTCCTGACGTCGCCCTGCGACGGCATCGTTGACCAGGTGTACCCCCAGGTGGGCGAGCTGGTGATGCTGGGCGCGCCCATCATGAGCGTGCTCAAGAGCGACGACCGCTTCATCGTGTTCAACGTGCGCGAGGAGATGCTCAACGACCTCACCATGGGCAAGAAAATCAGCGTGATGGTGCCTGCCCTGGGCAAGAAGGATATCGACGCCGAAATCTACTATATCCGCGACATGGGCTCCTATGCCACCTGGCGCGCCACCAAGACCACCGGCAGCTGGGACAGCCGCACCTTCGAGATCAAGGCCCGGCCCGTGGAGAAGGTAGAGAATCTGCGTCCCGGCATGACCGTGGTCTACAACAAGTAACGGGAGGCTACGGCAATGTCGGCATTTTCTGAATCAATAAAGCTGGGTGTGGCCCAGATAGCATCGCGCAGGATGTACATCATCGCAATGGTGCTGGTGCCGCTGCTGTGCACGCTCTTCTTCGTGGGGCTGATGCACCGGGGGCTGCCCCTGCGCACACCGGTGGGCATCGTGGACCTCGACCTGAGCCCGTCGTCGCGCAAAATCACGCGCATGCTCAACTCGGAGGAAGTGCTGGCTATCGACTATCGCTACGACTCCTTTGAAGAAGCGATGGCCTCGGTGCGCCGGGGCGAGTCGTTCGGCTTCTTCCTCATTCCCGAAAACTTCGAGCGCGATGCCGTGGCCGGCAAGGAGCCGTCGCTGAGCCTGTTCACCAACATGAGTTTCTTCGTGCCCGGCACGCTGTCGTTCAAGGGCTTCAAGACGGGCGCCGTGCTCACTACGGCCGGCATGGCCCAGACGAAGCTCACGTCGGTGGGCGTGACGGACGACGCCACGATGGCGCTGCTCTCGCCCGTGAGCATCGACACGAACGGCATAGGCAACCCGTGGATGAACTACAACTATTATCTGACGACGTCGTTCATGTCGGCGCTGATGCAGCTGATGGTGATGCTCGTGACCATCTACAGCATCACCCAGGAGATAAAGTGGGGCACGTCGCCGCGGTGGCTGGCCACCGCGCGGGGCTCCATCCTGCGGGCGCTCGTGGGCAAACTGCTGCCGCAGACGGTGATTTTCTTCATCACCGGCCTGGCCATGCAGGGCATGCTCTACGGCTTCTTCCACTTCCCGCTGAACTGCAGCCCCTGGACCATCGCCGCAGCCATGCTGCTGATGATAGTGGCGTCGCAGGCGCTGGGCGTGCTCTTCGTGAGCGCGCTGCCCAACGGCCGCCTGGCCATGAGCGTGGCCGCGCTCACGGGCATCCTGGCGTTCTCGATAGCGGCGTTTTCCTTCCCGGTGGCCAGCATGTACGGCGGCGTGGGCATCTTCAGCTACATCCTGCCGGTGCGCTACTACTTCCTAATATATTGCAATCAGGGACTCAACGGCCTGGCGCTCTACTACTCGCGCTTCTACTTTGCTGCGCTGCTCGCGTTCCCGCTCGTGTGCTGGGTGCTCCTGCCCCGCCTGAAGCGCGCCTGCCAGCATCCCGTCTATGTCCCCTGAACTTCCCGAAGCCATGAATCCTCTGAAAACCATATACAACTGGTGGGCAGGCGTGGCCAAGGCATTCCGCCACGAACTGCACACCATCACGCACGACGCCGGTGTGCTCATTTTCTTCGTGGTGCTACCGCTGGCCTACCCCATCATCTACACCATAATCTACAACCCCGAGGTGGTGACCAATCTGCCCGTGGCCGTGGTGGACCACTCCCGCACCGCTCCCTCGCGCGAGCTCGCCCGCATGGTCGACGCCACGCCCGAGCTTGAGCTCTACGACTATGCGCCCGACATGGGCGAGGCCCGCCGCATGTGGTCGGAGCAAAAGGTGATAGGCGTGCTGGAGATTCCGGCCGACTACGCCTCGAGCATTGGCCGCGGCGAGCAGGCCCACGTCACCTTCTTCTGCGACATGAGCCTGCTGCTGCGCTACCGCGCCGCCCTCTCGGCCCTCACCAGCGTGCAGCTGGCCACGGGCACCGAAATCACCCAGGCCCGCATCGGCGACCTGGGCGCCGAAGGACTCATCTCGGCATCGCCCGTGGAGGTCGACACCAACTTCTTAGGCGACACCCAGCAGGGCTTCGCGTCGTTCATCATGCCGGGCATAGTGGTGCTCATCCTGCAGCAGAGCATGGTGCTGGGCATCTGCCTGATAGGCGGCACGCGCAGCGACCGCCGGCGCCGCGGCGACTATATCACCGACCGCGACGACTATCGCGCTCCCGCCTCGGCCTCGGTGCTGGGCCGCGCGCTGGCCTACACCTTCTTCTACCTGCCGGGCACTATCTTCATCCTGCACTATGTGCCCGTGATGTTCCACCTGCCCCACCAGGGCGACGTGGTGCAGTGGCTGCTCTTCGCGCTGCCCCTGCTGCTGGCGTCGGCCATGTTCGGCACCACGCTGAGCTTCCTGATGCGCGAGCGCGAGGATGCCTTCATCTACATAGTGTTCACCTCCGTGGTGTTCCTGTTCATGAGCGGGCTCACGTGGCCCATGTTCGCCATGCCCGACGCGCTTCACGCCCTGTCGCGCGTGGTGCCCGCCACGGCCGGCGTGGAAGGCTTCGTCCACATCAACTCCAACGGCGCCTCCCTGGCCGAGCAGAGCCACAACTATCTGTGGCTGTGGCTGCTGGCAGCCGCCTACTTCGTGGGCTCCGTGGCCCTGCAGGCCCTGCAGAACCGCCGCGCCCGCCGCGTGCTCTCTGCCGCGTAGCTTCGAGATACAGAAAGACAAAAAAGGCAAAAGAAACAGAAAAGCCGGGAGCGATGCGAAATGGCGCATCGCTCCCGGTTGCTGTTTTTACTGTTTTCGGATGAGGATGGGTTGTATGATGGTTTGCATCGAAGGGTCGGAAGACCTCCGGCGAAGGAGCCATTTGCGAAATGCGTCGGCGCCGATTATGCCCACGCCTGCGGAGAGGTCGGTATTGGGGCGGGTGAATTCTTTTGTAGAGAATATAATATAAAGGATGTTGCGCTCCTTTTCTTCTTCGGTGAAGAGTGTGTACTGCTCTTCTACTTCTCCGGAATTGTCGGCAAAGAAAGTGTATTTCTTGCCTCCCTTGACGGGCGTGGCCGGTGCTGTTTCGGCGGCGAAGGGCAGCAACTGCACCACATTCGAGGCGGCATCGGCAAGGAAAATGGCAAGATAGCCATTGACAGGGCTTGCGAACTCAACAAGCAGCCGGTTGCCGGAGGTGAACTTGGAGCCGTCGCTGATGCCACGAGCGCCGGCCTGCAGAACCCCGGCCTTCAAGTCGACGCCGGCGGACTCTATAGCCGCCGCGCGACCCTTCACCCTCACTTTCACGAGATAGCCCTCCTGGGAGAGGTCGAGAGTGATTTCGGGCTGGCCTATGGTCTCGAGCCATTCGCCCTTTACCATGTTCAAGCCATTCATCCACGCCTCGGCGGAGCTTTCGTCGTTGCTGTTGTAGAAATCCAGCCACACTTCGCTCTGAACCGTGGTGCCGAACTCGGCCGCCAGGGCATCTGTGATTGCACGCTGGAGAGCTATGTTTTCTGCCTCTTCGAGCGACACGGAGCGCGGCACCACGTAGACGCTCGAGCCTTCGACCGTGCGCACGTCGCGGGCCGCCACGGATGGCGATGAAAAGAAAAGCAATGATGCGACGAGGCACACCATTGCTTTTAATCTTGATAAAGCGTTCATTCCTTTACAGGGCGGATGGCACAGGTATTTCCATAGTTCATCAAGAGCAGCTCGGGATCGTAGTCGTAGCCATACGGATTACTTAAGATCAACATATAAACATCGATTGTATGGTTGTTATCTTGAGAAGTACCACTCCACTTATTAATATCTTTCATAAAAATAGTGCGTCCGGAGGGGCCTGTGACGAGCCAACCGTCGGTGTTGTGGAACGTTGTCTTCTTCCACTTGCAATCGGCAAGTATTTCCTCGATTTCCTGCTTGGAGGGCATGCGCCAGCCATCGCCGAGAGCCTGGGTGGCAGGGTCGTATTCTGTGCCGCAGATGTTGTTTATCCCGAACTTAAAGATGTCGGTGCCCTTATACTCCGTGCCTGAAACGTAGGGGAGATTAGCACCGAGGTCGCACGAAGCCCACTTTACGGAAAGCCCGAGGTCGACCGCTCCGGTCATCTCCACCTCTACTTTAGGCTCTTCGGTACCGTTACCGCCGATTTCGTCCATGTTGAAGTATTCCTCTTCGCCACAGGAAGAGAATGCAAGCGCAGCGAGAATCACTGCTATATATCTGTATATCTTCATATTGGTGGTTCTTAATGTTTATATACGGAAGCCAAGCTTGATGCCCACAGTGGCGTTTGATTTTACTTCAAGATATCTCCACTCGCCTTTCCCATCTACCTTAGGCATATCAGTCTTTTCAAGCTCGCCGTCGCCGAATGGTGCGGTATAATCAACAAAGAGTCCCAGACTGAGACGGCTGCCGATGTTGAAGCCCACGCCGGCCTCTCCCGCTGCGGAATAGCCTATCTCTTCTATGGCCGGATACACACCGACGCCAACGTTGGCTGCCACATACATGCTGAGGTTGCCCGATATTTCCTTTGTGGTGTAGCGGAAGCCCGGCATAACGGCGACATTCAGCAGCTTTGTCTCGGCAAAATTGTCGGAAACGACAAGCTTGGCCTCGAAAGCACAATAGTGCGAGGTGGTCCAGCGATAGCCGAAGCCGAGTGCTCCTTTTATGCCGGATTTGAGCCTGTAGGCCGGAATGTCGTGCTCCAACTGATAGCTGAAGTTACTGCTTTCGCACACGGTGCCGAAGGTGCGTCCTCCCTGAAGCTCGATCACCCATCCCTTGCGGTTGGCGTTTTGGGCAGATGCAGTGTTGCTGCCGAATGCTATTGCAGCGAGCGCCATCAGAGCCCAGAATAATTTGTTTTTCATATTGCTGTAAATTAATTGGTTATCTTAGTTGCCAGGAGCGCCAGATCTTGCCCACGGCCGGCGAGGAGGCAGCCGACGGCGTCTGGCTCTTGCGGTTGAGGGTCACGGACATCTGCCCTACCTTTTCTGACAGATACTCCGAGAGTTCACCCATCGACACATCGCCCTTGGTGTCCTTCAACTTTTTCAGAAGATAATAGGTGAAGAGGCCATGCTGCTGGTCGTTGTACTGCCAGGAAGTCTGGTTGTCGCTCGAAGCAGAAATCACGGCCACGTTTCCGCTGAGCACGTTTTTCTTGGGCACTACGGCCACGGCTCGCGCCTGTGCAATCATACCGTTGTCGCGCGTGGCGCCGCTGAAACATGCATCGAGGAACACCTTGACCGACCTGGCCTTGAGTCCGCCCAGGCTGGTGTAGAGTTCGTCGAGCGGCAGGCACACGTCCTTGACCGGTTTATAGGCATCTACAGGAATCAGGAAGGCCTCCTTGCTCGCTTCGTCCGGGGCGCCGTGGCCGGAGTAGTAGAAGATCACGTCGATGTCTCCGTTGTAGGCGTTGTCGATATCGCGGAGAAATGCGAGGGCGCTCTTCATCTGACCATAGCTGGCGTTCTTGTAGAAGTTGATATTGGCATCGAGGATTCCGAGAACGTGGCGGCAATAGGCTGCAAACGACGTGCCGTCGTTGATGGAATACAGCACGTCGGCCATGTGGCCGTAGTTCTCGTTGGAGATAATCACGGCGAACGTGTTTGAATTGTTCTGCAGGCGCGCCGGGATGCTCATATCCACGTCGGACGAGCCGTAGCCGTCGGTGGTTGTACCCTCGAAACCGTAGACCTGCTTATAGCCCGAGGGAGCAGCCGTAGCGACGGATGTGAGCACCGAAGCCTGAGTCGCGGCCGCGTGCTCCTGGTATTGCCGCACGGATGACGCGCTGAGGCCGTAGCGCGTGCAATTGGCCTGCGATACGAACTCCGGAAGCTCGGCTATGTCGCTGATTGAGACGCACTTCTTAAAGGCGTCGGTGCCAAGCGATCGCAGGCGCGAGGGGATGGTGATTTTCGTGAGCGCCTGGCAATTCTCAAAGGCTTTGTCGCCGATGGTGCGCGTGGTGGAGGGGATGTTGATAATACCCAGGGCCACGCAATCGCCGAATGCCATCCGCTCGATGGATTCCATGCCGTAGGGCAACTCGACAGAAGCCAGCTCCCGGCACTTGTAGAATGCGCGTTCGCCAATGCCCGTGAGCGACGGCGGACACTTAAGAGATGTGATTTTAGCACCGGCCAAGGCGTTGGCGCCTATGTAGGTGATACCGTCTTCGAGCTCGAGATAGCGCACGAGATCCTGGCGCCACGGGGTGGACGACGGCCCGTAGTCGCTCATGCGTCCGGTTCCGGAAATCGTGAGTGTGCCGCCGCGGTCGAGCTCCCAGCGCAGATTGGCCCCGCATTTGCCGCCGGCAGCTTGCGCGATTTGAGGCGCACAAGCCACCAGCAGCATGCAAATGCCACACAATACTTTGTTCATGGCCACTTAAATGGTTTATTGCCCGAGCATTTCCTTGAGCTCGTCGTGGAGTTCGGCCCCGCTATCTTCGAGCGACTTTTTTGCTGCCTCGCGCGTGATGCGGTCGATTTGCTTCTGTGTGTAGGCGATGCGCACCAGCACCTCGCGGCGGCCATTTCCCACCATGCGGTAGGCTTCGGTGACCACAAGAACTCGGCCAAGGCTCTGCTTGATGAAATTCTGACTGGCAGCCGTGGTCTTGCTCACGGATTCGGCATCGAAGCCGCCGAGCTGGTCATTTGCCTCTGTCATTTTAATCAATGACGCCACTTCGCTCTGAATCTGGCCGGCGAGTCGCTGCTTGGCTGCTTCAATGGCCGCCAGTTTGGCCGAGTCGTAGACGGAGCCCACGCTCATGCCCTCGGCCATCAGGTATTCGGGATAGCCTTCTGCATCGGTCTGATACTGGAGCTTGTAGCACTTGTCGAGCTGTTTCTCCAGGGGCAGTGCTCCCGGTGCAGCCATCCAGCCGTCTTTTTTCAAGGTTTTAGCTTCGGCACGCGCAGCCTTCGATGCTTTCTGATTGAGTGCTGCGGAATTTTCTCGAGCTACCTCCTGCTTGTGGCGGCGCTGTGCCTCAAGCGGGTTTTCGGCGTGAAGCACGGCGGAAGCCGCCATCACGAAAACCGACAAAACAAGTAAATACTTTTTCATCACGAACTGTGTTGATTGTTCCGGAAGACTCACAGTCCGGGAATGAAAAAAAATAGCGTGAGAGTCTGTATCTCATGCTCGTTCTACGGTTAGAGGCTCTGGCATTGGCCCATCACAATAGAACGAGCAATGCAGAAGCCTCACGCTTGTATGAAATAAGATACCTACACGCTTCCGCGCACTTCCTTGAAGGCGGACGCGCACGGAGCGGAGTCGTGGTATACAGATATCACACCCTAAGACATCTATCATTGCTTCATTTCTGATTGTGATTGTGAAACTGCCAGATTTCTAACCGTCAGAAACAAGCGTTTGATAAACGCTACTATAAATATAATGGCAGTCGCCTCTGCGACTGCATTACCACCCGCTGAACCCCAAAAGGCTTCTGCAGTGCAGTAAAACTCCGCAAATATAAAACTTTTTCCTGATTAAAACAAATTTTGAAGTTTTCGCGATACATAATATCGAAATGTAATGGCAATTATGGCGCCCGGGTTATCTACCGGGAGCAGCGCGCGGCTTCCGCCGCCTAATTGCTGCGAGATTGCCGCCGGATTGCCGCCGGATTGCCGAGAGATACAGAAGGACAAAAAAGCAAAAGAAACAAAAAATATTATTTTTGTCGGGGAAAGGGCGCGCAAAGGCGCAGAGATATTTATGTCGCCCCTGGCGTTGGGTGCGGGAAGTTGAACCTCTACGAGGCTCTCTTGCAGGGGGGGAGGGTTGACTGGCACCACAAGCTGCGCACGGCGATGCCGCGCTTGCATGTGGCTATGTGCGTGGCTGCGGCGCTGCCGCAGGGCTGCGCGCACGGCGATGCCGCGCTTGCCAGGGGGGGGGTTGGACTTGTCGGACTGGGACGACGTGCGGGGGGCCGGGGTTATTTGAGGTGAGGGTCGTTTGGTGGGGTTATGAGCCAGTAGCCGGTTTTGTTGCTGCCGGCTCTCTGGAGCCAGCCATTTTCTTTCATTTTTGCTATTGTGTGCTTGATGGTGCTGTCGGATAGGCCTGTGAGTTGGGCGAGGTGGGAGCGGGTGAGGCGGGGATTGCCAGCGAGGAGGCTCAATATGTTTGCCTCATTTTTATTGGGCAATTTATTGGGCGTTTTATTGGGCAATTTATTGGGCAGGTTATTGGGCAATTTATTGGGCAATTTATTGGGCACCACAAGCTGCGCACGGCGCTGCCGCGCTTGCATGTGGCTATATGCGTGGCTGCGGCGCTGCCGCAGGGCTGCGCGCACGGCGCTGCCGCGCTTGCCATTGGGGGGTCGGACACGTAGGACGGGTCGGACTGGGGCCATGCGGGGGTGGCCGCTCTTCAAAGCGTCCCTGCCTTTTTTGGGGCGGGCTGAGGCTCGTTTGTTGATGGTCTGTAGCCGCTTGCGGGTACGCAGTTTTTGCGCCGCGGGGGTACCGGCCGGGAATTACTGGGAGGCGCGGGGGAGGAGCTCGAAGGTGTCGACGTAGATGCTGGTGGTGGTGTGTTTGATGGCGTTGCGGTCTTCCCAGATGCGGGTGCGTATCTTGCCTTCGAGGAGGAGGCGGGAGCCTTTGCGGATGTATTTTTCGGCAAATTCGGCGTTGGCGTCCCACATGACGATGTTGTGCCACTCGGTGCGCTCGGGTATCTGCACGCCGGCGGGGGTGGTGTAGGCGGGTTCGTTGGTGGCGAGGGAGAATTCGGCCACGAGGCGTGTCTGGACGTAGCGCATTTTGGGGTCGGCGCCCACGTTGCCCATGAGGATGGCTTTGTTCATGGCTTGCACACGGCTAAGAGGCCTGCGGCCACGGCGTTGGAGAATCCGGCGCGCTCCATGGCGAGGAGGCCGCGGATGGTGGAGCCTCCGGGGGTGGTGACGCTGTCGATGAGGGCTTCGGGGTGGGCGTCGGGGGCCTGGAGCATGGCGGCGGCGCCGCGCAGGGTGCGGGCTATGTAGAGGGTGGCGCGGTCCGGGGCGATGCCCAGGGCCACGGCGCCCTCGGCGGCGGCGCGCACGTAGCGCAGGGCGAAGGCTATGCCGCAGGATGCCACGGCCATGGCGGGCTCGAAGAGGCGCTCTTCTACGATGTCGACGGCGCCGGTGGGGGCGAGGGCTTCCTTGAGTTTCAGGGCTGGGGCGGCGCCGGGGGCGTTGTGGCAGATGAAGCTCATGCCTTCGCCGCAGGCGATGGCCACGTTGGGCATGAGGCGGATGGCACTGCGGGCGCCGGCCTGCTCGAGGGCGGCGAGGGAAAGGCCGGGAGCGAGGCTCACGATGGCGGCCTCGGGGGCTACGGCCACGGCCTGCCGCAGGAGGTCGAGGAGCAGGTGGGGCTTGACGGCGAGGACTATCATGGAGGCGCCTGCACAGGCTTCCGGGAGGTTGTCGGCCACGCGCATGCCGGGGCAGTCGGCAGCGAGGGCTGTAGCGCGGGCGGCGGTGCGGTTGTGCACGGCCACGATGCATCCGGCCTGCCACAAAGCGCGGGCAATGGGTGCACCCATGTGGCCGGTTCCTATTACTGCTATGTTCATAGTTGGAGAAATTTTGGAGCGGTGATATAAACGCCGAAGGAGAGGCCCACGTGCCAGCCGGCGGTGTAGCCGGTGGTGTAGTTGCACCATCCGGTGATGGCGGCGAAGGGGAGCTTGTAGGACACGGCGGCTTCGCCGAGGAATTCGGGGTCGCGCAGCCAGCGGCCGTAGTAGGCCGTGGTGTTGTCCTGGCCCTCGCATATCTTGCGCAGGGGCAGGAAGCCGTAGAGCCCGAGGCGGGCACTCAGGGCGTCGTTGTAGCGATAGACGGGCACGAGGCCGGCGCCTAAAAAGCTGTTGGCGCGGAAGGATGCCCGGAAGGCGTCGGCGCTCGAAGGCGTGGGCTCGAAGGCCGGAGCGGCGGTGATGGCGGCGTTGTAGTTGCGGGCGAGCTTGCGGGTGGAGAGCATGGCGTGGCCCTCGAGGCCCAGGCTGAAGTGGCGCGACGGGGCGAAATAGCGGCGCGCGCGGGCCTCGGCCTGCACCCACAGCGGGGTGGAGGATTCGGCCGTGAGGCCGGAGATGGCGGAGTGGTGGCGCATGCTTCCGCCCACGGCCATGGCGCGGGCGGCGAGGGCGAAGCCTTCTACGGGGTAGTTCTCGGCGTCGAGGGTGGAGCGGCGGTAGGTGGCGCCGGCCTGCCACAGCACATAGGAGGCCCGGTCGCGGCCGTAGGCGTAGTTGCCTATGGTGTTGTCGCGGTAGAAATAGTTGAGCAGGTTGCCCACGCCGCCGAAGAGGTAGACCACGCCGGAGCGGCCGGCGGCCATGTTGAGCTTGATGCGGCCGAAATATTCCTTGCCTATCACGTAGACGGGCAGGCGGTTGTCGAAGAAGGCTGCGGCCGATTCGTAGTAGTTGCGCCGGCTGGCCACGGCCTCGACGCCCACGGCCATGGGCAGGCGCGTGGGGGTGTAGAAGCGGGCGTCGGCTGCGCAGGCCATGTAGCTCTGGCCCACCCAGGCCTGCACGCCGGCCTCCATGGTGTGGAAGCTGAGCGAGGAGATGTGGGCTCCCAGGTAGAGGAAGCTGTTGGTGGACGATGTGAGGTAGCCGCCCACTGATGCCTTGGCGTTGCCTTTGAGCCACGCGCGGGCATCGAGGTTGAAGTAGCGGGCGCTGTCCGGCCGCGAGGCTATGAGGCGCATGTCGCGGATGCGGCCGGTGGAGATGGCGCGGTAGTAGGCGTCGCGGGCGGTGGCCACGCCGAAGGTGTCGGTGCCGGCTGCGTGGCGGCGCTGCTCGAAGAGGTGGCGCATGAAGCGGTTCTGCTGCTCGCTGCCGCCGGTGACGGCTACGCTGTCGAATTCCAGCCGGGGCACCCGGGCCTTGAAGGCGCGGCGGCGCACCTCGCGCGCCACGGCCGGCATACGGCCCGAGACACGGCTGCAGATGGTGTCGATGCGCGCCTTGGCAAAGTCGTAGCCTATGCGGCATATCTCCCTGGCCTGCTGGAAGTCGAGCAGGCCGAAACGGTCGAGGTCGAGGCGCAGGTTCACGAGCTGCTCCGGGGGTATCTCGGCGTGGTCGGGGGCCATGATGAGCTGCTCTATCTGGTCGAGCAGCGACGTCTGGGGGCCGCTGTCGGTGCTTCCGACGTTCACGCCTATCATGATGTCCGGGGCGAAGTCGTCGCGCATCACGTCGAGAGGATAGTTGTCGTAGATGCCGCCGTCGTAGAGCAGACGGCCGTCGATTTCGGTGGGCTGAAACACGCCGGGAAAGCTCATGGAGGCGCGCACGCTGCGACCGAGGTCGCCGCTGCGCATCACCACCTTGTGCTTGGCCGCGCCATCGCTGGCCACGCAGCGGAAGGGCACCATCAGGCGGTCGTAGTCGCCGCCGCAGGCCGCGGTGTAGGGCGAAAACAGGCGCATGAACTCGAAGTTCATGGGCAGCGGGGAGATGAGGCTGGCGGGCACGGCGTCGGCGGTGTCGCGCCGGCCCACGTCGAAACTGAACATGGCAGGCGAGGCCGCCGGGGCGCTGAAGTAGTAGCTGAGCGAGGGGTCGATGGTGCCGGTGCTCCAGTAGCCGAACGATTTCGACGTCACCAGCTCGAGCATTTCATCGGGGGTGTAGCCCATGGCGTAGAGCGAGCCTATGATGGAGCCCATCGACGTGCCGGCCACGTAGTCGATGGCTATGTCGTGCTCTTCCAGGGCTTTGATCACGCCTATATGGGCGATGCCCTTGGCTCCGCCGCCGCTCAGCACCAGGCCCACGGTCTGGCGCGCCTGGGCGGCGAGCGCAAGCACCGTCGCCGCGAGGATGAAGAGGGCCCTGATCATTGCGCCGAGATGAAAGAGTCCTTGAATCCCAGGAAGTAGAGCACGCCGTCGATGCCTATAGTGGATATGCTCTGCTTGGCCGTCTGCTTCACCTTGGGCTTGGCGTGGAAGGCTATGCCCAGGCCGGCGGTGGCCAGCATGGGCAGGTCGTTGGCGCCGTCGCCCACGGCGATGGTCTGGGCTATGTCGATGTTTTCCACCTGGGCGATGATGCGCAGCAGCTCGGCCTTGCGCTTGCCGTCGACGATGTCGCCCACGTAGCGGCCCGTGAGCTTGCCGTCGACTATTTCGAGCTCGTTGGCATAGACGTAGTCGATGCCGAAACGGCGCTTCAGATAGTTGCCGAAGTAGGTGAATCCGCCGGAGAGGATGGCCGTCTTGTAGCCCGTGCGCTTGAGCACCTCCATAAGGCGCCCTACCCCTTCGGTGATGGGCAGATGCTCGGCGATGTCCTGCATCACGCTCTCGTCGAGGCCCTTCAGCAGTGCGACGCGCTCCTTGAAGCTCTCGTTGAAGTCGATTTCGCCACGCATGGCCCGCTCGGTGATGGCGCGCACCTGGGCGCCCACGCCGGCACGCTCGGCCAGCTCGTCGATCACCTCGGTTTCTATGAGCGTGGAGTCCATGTCGAAGCACACCAGCCGGCGGCAACGGCGGAAGAGATTGTCCTGCTGCAGCGAGATGTCGAAGTCGTTCTCGGACGAAATCTGCATGAAACGCCGCTGCATGGCGGCCACGTCGCGGGGATTTCCGCGAACGGAAAACTCCACGCAGCTCTTCGACAGCGGCTCGTCGTCGTCGCTGAGCGGCATGCGGCCGGTGAGGCGCTGGATGCTGTCGATGTTCAGCCCCTGCTCGGCTATCTCGGCCGAGACAAGGGCGATGTGGCGCGCACTCAGGCGCCGGCCCAGCGTGGTGATGATCCAGCGGTTCTTGCCCTGGCGCTGCACCCAGTCGTTGTACTCCTGCTCGGTGATGGGCGTGAAGCGGATGCGCACGTTCAGCTCGTAGGCCTTGAACAGCAGGTCCTTCATGATATCGCCGCTACATCGTCCGCAGGTGCTGATGAGGATGCCCAGCGAGAGATAGTGGTGGATGTCGGCCTGGCCGATGTCGAGGATGCGGGCGTCGTACTTGGCCAGGATTTCGGTGAGGGCCGAAGTCACTCCTGGCCGGTCGGAGCCGGAGATGTTTATGAGAATGAGTTCGATATCCATGCTTGTTATCTTACTTCTGTATCGTAGTTCTTGAAAAAGTCGGCCACGGCATGCCGCAGGTCGTCGAAAGCACGCTCGGAACTGTCCGGCACGGGATCGTCGGGGCCGCACACGGCCAGCGTCGTAAACGGATGCCAGCCCTCTACCCGGCCACCCACGGCCAGCACAGGCACTCCGGCCTCCGATGCATGGCGGGCCACCGTGGCCACGACCTTGCCCATGGCCGTCTGCCGGTCCACGCAGCCCTCGCCCGTTACCACCAGCCTTGCGCGCCCCAGCGGGGGCGCCAGCTTGCTGAATATCAGCTCCGAGCCCATCACTATCCGGGTGTCAGGGATGAGCGACAGAGCGTAGCCGATACCGCCGCCGGCACCGGTGAAAGCCGCCGCCGCATTGCCACTGGTCAATCGTGCCCAGTGCTCCAGCGCCTGCCTCAGACGGGGCATCTGCGAAGGCTTGAAACCCTTCTGGGCCGCAAAATCGAGCGCCGAAAGCCGCCCGTGCGACGGCAGCAGCGATGCCCCTACGTCGGCCAGGCCCATGAGGTGGCCGCTGTGGCGCTCCAGGCCCGAAAGGTCTACGCGGCGCACCGCGTGGAGCAGCTCGGGCGTGAGCGGCCGCTCAATCAGCTGCCCCGCAGCGTCATAAGCCCTCATGCCCAGGGCCTGCAGCATACCCGCGCCGCCATCGCAGCAGGCCGTACCGCCGATGGCCACATAAGTATCTGTGCCGCGCTTGATTGCAGCCCCCAGAGCATAGCTCGAACGCTGCATTGCCGGCGTGCGGCCGTAGCATTGCGGCCCCGTGAAGGCCCACGACTCCACCACATTCTCACCATCATCGATGAGCGGCGCGAGGATCTCGGCCGTGCCCTCGCCGCCGTCGGCCATCGGACACATCTCAATGTGCCCGTCGGCGCCCGCGTCCGCCAGACCCATAGCGATGGCACGCGCGGCCTCCCAAGCCGTGAGCGTGCCCTTGAACTTATCAGGTGCAACTATAATCATACTTCACACAAAGTTACGATAATTTCCCAACATCTCCGCCCGGAGGCCGCCAAAAACGCCCAAATCAAAAAAAAACATCAAAAAAACGCGAAAAATTTGCATAATAAAAAAAAACTCCCTAACTTTGCATCCGCAAAAGCCCCTAATGCCCAGGTGGCGGAATGGTAGACGCGCTCGTTTCAGGTGCGAGTGTTGAGAGACGTGCAGGTTCGAGTCCTGTTCTGGGCACAAAATAAACCCCTTAACTCATTGAAGTTGAGGGGTTTTCTATTTGTTGGGTATAAACAGGGTATAAACAAGCAACACTATCAAAGGAAAATGCTCTTGAATCGGCACAAAAAAATGAACCGCTCAACCTCACGGCTCAACGATTCATAACTAAAGGATATTCCCAGATGTGGGAATGTATTGCAAATTTAATCAATTCTTAGCAACCTCACAAGATAGATACAGGAAGATGTTAATCTTGCCGATTATTATTTTTCTTTTCCTGTGGCTTTCTCGGTCGCTTGTGGCGTTCTCTGGGGTATGCTTTCAATCCAGAGGCTCTAAGGGCATAGCGGTTAATTGCTCGTTGTAAACTTGGAATTGTCAGAAATCTTCTGCTCTTCCTTATTGGCAAAACAGCTTTAAGCCTCTGAATATCACCAAAGCCAAGCACCTTAGCCAAAGCATCATTAAGCCTGTATGCCCTCTCTCCATGTGGGTTGTTGAGGGTTATAAAGCTAAGACAATATCCATTTACATAAGTTCTGTAAGCCTGTATATGTCTTGCAACATCCCAGATAAACCAAGGCACACCCTCACTTTCATACCTTAGCTGTCGGCAAAGATACTCATCCATGATTGGATAACACTCTCTTAACCATTGTTTGAAACCGCCTCCTCTTCCCATCCCCCCAGAGCCTTAAAGAGTGTTGCCAAGTCTTTAGCCAAGTGGTGGGCATACTCAAAAGAGCACAGCACCATTGGCTTGCCGTTTAGTGTCAGAACCTCACAGCCTCCCTCTTGAAGTTCTAATTCCCACACAAGCTGCTTGTCTGCTGTTCTGGGCAAAGATATGCCACTTGTTGTGATGTACCTGTGTGGCACGTGTGCCCCCTGTTGGCTCTGGTTGCTGTGTTTAGATCTGTTTTGTTTTCTGGTTTTCATATTCATTTGAATTTAAAGATTAATACTCTTGTTATATCTGTCGGCTCACCTATAAAATCTAATAGCCTGTGCAATCTTCCTGTCAAGTTCTGTTATTGCCTCGCTCTGGATTGTCAACCCCTCCCTTATCTTACAGGCATCTTTAACCGCCTGTCTAAGGTCATAGGCTTGCTTGGTTGTCAACTCGCCTCGCTTCTGTGCATCTGCTATCTGGTTTAGCATAGCAAGCTCACCGCCCACGCGCTCAACCATTGACAACACACCCATCTTATACATCTGCTGTTTTGTAGTCATAGCTTGGAAATTTAGAACTATCTCATTAATCTTGCTTATAGATTGGTATGCTTCACGCCATCTGTTTAGCATATCAATGTAGAACTTCTCATCATACAGCAAAGCACCTGTAACCTTTGGCACATGAAGAGCCGATTCAAGTTTATGTGTGTACCTCTGCTCATATCTCAAAACATTGGCATCGCTGAATAATTCTGGAATCGGCTCTCTCTTGGCTCGCTGTTCCTTTACTTTGTTGTAGAAAAGAAGAGTGCTTTCCTTTCCTGTGTAATACACTGAATCTGGTTGCTGTAGTCGGCTGTGCCCTTTCATCATTCCTAAGTGATTCAAGTAAACCGATACAGGATGCTTGACAATTATATTGTCTGCCACATCCAATCTGGTGACGCTTGCAAGATTCATTGGCAAGTGAAGAGTATCTGAAATCTTCTCAACAGCTTGCTTTATATCGGCACGCCCCATACATTGAAAGTTATCTCCTAAAAGATATTTGCAAAGTGAGCCGTTTCCTATCTTAACTTGAAACCGATTGACTGAAACCTTTAACACCTCCAGATTACCTGTAACCACGGGCATACCATTATAGTCATGCACCCCCAAAGAATCTGCTTCAAGATATTGGGGAAGCTCCTCTAAGAAGCTCACCCCCTCAACCTCCTCTTGGGTTAGTTTGAAATTAACAGTATCAAGCATCATGATTACCGATTTAGGAATTTTCTTTGTATTACTATAGGAAGAGGCTTGTTTCAACATTAGTTGGCTGTGCCATCCCTCTTAGTTTCTCAATCTCTGAATCAAGTTCTCCATCTGCAAAGAGGTTAAAAAGCTGTCTGGAATTATGCTTTTGCCCACGCGCCACAAATATTTCAACCTCCTCTTCTGATTCATTGAACTTGAAAAGAAGAGCATCCTTTGTGCCTCTTGTATCACCATATCCCAAAAGAGGGATGTTGAGGTCTGGCACATACAGGCTTGAAAGATTCTTTCCATTAGTTAGTGCTCGGTTGGCTCTTCTTTTGGCGTGTGCATTGAATTGCTGTGGCACATCACCCAAATAAAAGAAGAATCTTTTTACTTTGGCTCTGGTGGCTATTGCTTCAAACGGCTCATAACTCCTTGTTGAAGCTGTGCAATCATATCGGTGTGAAGATAGCTTTTTCAGCTCGGCACACTTATAATAATCGGTAAGTATCACACCACACCCCCTTTCATGCAATAAGCCTGTGCCCTGTCGGCTATCTCGGCTGAGGTTGCCACGCGGTTAGTTTGAAGCCAAGATTCTAACTCGGCTCTGTTGAAGTAAACCATTTTGCCTTGTGGCTTATAGTGAGGCACCGCCCCTTGCATCGTCAACTTATAGAGGTGGCTCATGCTCACACCCATGTAAGAGGCTGCTTCTTTTGCTGTCAGCACTTCTTTAGTGCATAGCAACAAATTGGCTGTTACCAAATCGGTAATCTCTTTTATTTCTTTAGCATCCATTTATAAAGATGTTTAAAGGTTAATAAAAGAGGCTCTGGGTTGGGCACGTCTGCTCGCCCTTTGCCTCGGTTATCTGGTGTTATCTGATAACAAGTGCAAAGGTAGCATCTAAAAACAGCCCTTACTATTGGCTATAAATAGTCAGAAAATAGTTTATAAAAAAAAGCCTCAACTTGTGAGGCTTGGTATTAATCAAAGAATATTTTATTATCTATATCGGTTCTCCATCTTTTAGCCGTTGTATTCTTTGGCTCATATTCAGCGGTGGTAAGATTAGCTTTTAGGTTGAGGTCATTAAAGAACTCCACTAACTCTTTTTGTGGTCGCTCATACCCCCTCTCTTTGTATATCCTGTTACATACATAAGCCAATCTTATACCCGCTTCTTTCCATTTAGCACCATTGGGTGTAATCTCTAACCATCCCTCATTAATACAACGCTGAAAATATTTGCTTGCCTCTGGCACATCCAGAGCTTGTGGCAATCTCAACCCCTCGGTGTTGTCTTGTGGCTCTTGACATATACCAAGATACTCACCTTTAACTTGTTCAACTGAAAGATTAATGTTAGTATTG
>CAYUUN010000004.1:63019-89043 GCA_964447895.1 uncultured Bacteroides sp.
TATACCAAGATACTCACCTTTAACTTGTTCAACTGAAAGATTAATGTTAGTATTGATAAGAGAAATATAAGCATCAATGCTTTCTAACAAATATTTAATAGTGTCAACATCTTTTTGACTATAGTAATTCTTTAGAGTTTCTGGGTTGATTATTGAAATACTATCCCCCCTCTCGCTCCATTCTTCAAACAACTTACCCCAACTTGGTTCAAACATTTTGAGATTGATAGTTTTGATTCTCCTTTCCACATCTTTATTTGTGGGGGAATCTCCAATCAAATAATCAATAACCAAGCCTCCAACATTATTAAAAATCTCTTGAAGAGCATTATAAATAAGCCAAGTATCGTTGAGATTGATAGGTTCCCCCTCTCCAATATACTGCCCATTATTAAGTGAGGGTAATATCATTGAAATACTTCTTACTTTGCCATAAAGTTCAATGTATTTATTTAGTATCTCTATAAGGTTCATGCTCTGGAAAAATTATAAATAAAAATTTTGGTCGGTGCTCACATCCTATTTTTTAGCCTGTCAAAAGGGGGGTGCCCCCTCCCTTGTTACAGGTTGGGGGTGAATAAACTCTTCATTGCATCTGCTTTCAAGCTGTCAACTGCTCTGGTGTACTTCTCGGTGTGCTTTAAACCGCTGTGCCCTAACAGGCTTGCAACCGTCTTAATGTTAGCACCATTATTTAGGATGTTCACAGCAAAAGAATGTCTGGCACAATGCCAAGTAATGTGCTTGTCTATCTCGGCTCTCTTAACCCAATGCCTCAATGCTTTCAAGCACATTGTATGTGAGGGAAGAGGAAATATCTTTTCATCCCTTGCACCCTCACCGATTATTTGAAGATGCCAATCTTCCAGAGGAAGCACAACAGCACTTGCACTGCTGTGCCCCTTTGTCTTGGCTTGCTCAAATTTAAGCATCCTGTTGCTGTAATCCACATTGGAATAAGTAAGCTCTTTCACATCACAGAACCTCAACCCAGAATACAGGCAAAAGATAAATGCTCTTCTTATATCGGTGCTTTCTCCCAGATAGTGAGTGCTGATTAGCTTGGTTATTTCCTCCATGCTCAACACATCTTTTTTCAGTGAGCCGTTATCAATCTTGATGCTTACACCCTCACAAGGATTCTTTCTTAGAATATCCACTTCAACCGCCCTCTTGATTATCTTCTTGAATCTGGCATAAAGGGTGTGTGCTCCCTCGCCTCTGAATCGGTGCTGTAAGTATTCAGTAAAAGCAACCATCATATCTTTGCTAAGATGCTCTGGCTTGATTCTATTGCTAAACTTCACATACTCTGGGGTTGCTTTAAGGAAATCAATAAAAACATCGTGTGCTCTCTTGATATGCCTCTTATCTCCTTTGGTGTATGTCTCATAATAACCCCACATCCATGTGAGGAAATTAATCTCATCTTGCTTTTTCAATCGGTAGCCTCTCTCTCCCTCCAACATCTTTTGATGCTTCTCGGCTCTTATCTTCTTTGCAAGCTCCAGAGTTTCTTTATTCTGTTGCCGTTCAAGGGGTGTTCTGGGTGCTTGCCAAAGATACAAGCTAAGATATTCACGCTTGTTGTTTACTCGCTTATACTCCTTGCCTGTCTTACTGCTCACAGCTATATCAAAGCCAAGATAGAAGTCAAGAAAGAGGCTCTCACGCCCATCGCTAAGAACCTTTGCCCCTAACTTGGGGTTGTCGGTGCTGTCAGTGCTCACCATGTAGGTGTTATCACTCCTGTAATTCTTTTTCTTTGCCATCTGGTTTTTATCCTTTAGTTTCCTTTAGTTTTCTATACTGCAAAGGTAATAAAAATATCTGAAATCTGGGTATAAACTGGGTATAAACTTTTGACAAAACAAAAGAAAATATTAGAAGTAATCTGATATACCCCAAAGCTAATATATACTGATTATTAGATATATAGCTTTCTTTTACTTTCTCATAAATTCCCTTAAAAACTCGGTTTAGTGCCTGTTCTGGGCACCCCAAAAGTGAGATAACTTAATCATTTTCAAAAAGTTATCTCACTTATTCTTTTCTCCAACACCCAATTTTGGTCACTTTTGGTCACCTTTATAAAAAAATATTGTAGCGAAAAATTCTTTAAAGTTAATTATGAGCAATAACATAGAAGACATTATTTCTCGAATTGATCAGATTAATAAAGAGAATACTTTATTAGATGAAACAATTAGAGAACATTCTAAGCAAACAGAAAAGAAAATAGAAGCTTGCGGACAGACAACACAAATTATTGATGATGCTGAACGTGAATTAAAATCATTAACGTCAATCTTCAATAAGAAAGATATGACTTTTTTTGTCTTTACTCTATTACTTTTTGGCGGCTACAAAGGTTTAATTAAAATCCTACGTGAAATGAAAGATACAGAGCTTGCCAGGAAGACTCCGTTTCACAAAGAGGAGCATAGTAATCGTTCTAATAATCGTTATTATTGTTCGCGAGGAGAAATTGTAACAAATCCCGTTCCGTTTGATGCGATACATCGAACGCAAGATACCAAATGGTTCTCATCTCTCAATGGTGGTATTCCAGGTTTTAATGGTTTTAACCATCGAACAAAGGCACTTGGACATGATCCATTACTCGGTCTTATATTTGGCACCGCCAATATAATGACGAGTACAATAACACGTTGCGATTTATGCAGTTGGCACGTTATTACTCATGGGCATGAACGTGCTTATAAAAGTGGTTCAAAAACAATATTGCTTGATTCTATAGCGGAGCCTGCCTCGACAATTAATATTTTCACTTCAATTGTAGAGCGTTTATCCACAGAAGGGAAAGATGGGTGGATGACTTTAGGTTGTGCATTATTAAAGGAAATTGTACACCTTTTCTCAGATATAAACAGTCGTCAAAGCCTGCCTTTCCCAGTTATCTCAGTATTCAACGAAAAATTGGCTCGTAAGCTTTCTCTTTATGGATTGAATTTCGGTACTATAGCACAAGGAGGATTCGCATCAATGATTATAAATTTTGTTGTAGCCTTTTTGCACAGACTTTGTAAATCAGAAGATGAAGATGAGAAGATGTATAAAATTAGAACTCAAAAGATTATAATGTATGCCAATACACTCTCTATATTTTCCGATATTGCATATACAATTTTCCTCGCCTACATTGGTGATAAAAATGCACTTCGGAAGTTTGACCTTGGAGGAGCTTTGGTTGGGTGCTATCAAATTTGTCATAGTGTCTGCATTATTAAGGCCATAGAAGCAGAATTTATCATGAATAAAGTAATAAAATCAATACAACAAACAAATGAATAAAGTTGAATTTAATCCAATTACCATAATAATAGGAGCGGTAACTCTTCTTATTGTGGGAATCACAATTGGAGCCGTTGCAGTAGGTCAATATCTTAAAAAAGAGTTGAAGAGGCTCATCAAGATGCTCCGTGATGCTCACAAAGACGACTTAAACTCAGAAAAGGATAAGTTCAATCAGGAACTATCTAAAAAGGATGAATTACTTAAACAGAAAGATCGCATTATTGAAGAACTTCTTAACTTATTACAAAAGAAAGATGACAATGGGAGGTCATTAATTGACACTACTCTTGGGTTAAAGACGTTTAACATCATAACGACGCAGCGTAAACGACTAAACGATTGGCATGACAGCGTTGGATAAAGGCACATCTCTTTTGACGGTGAACCTCATCTATAGTTTTTTGGGCACTTTTTAAAAATTTTCAGGTGTCTGAATAGGTTAAAAGAAAGAGGATATAACCAAGTTAGTTATACCCTCTTTTGACTTGGTTGTTCTGTGGTCTTGTTGTCAGAACAATCCGTCTGATGCTGCACTTGCGACATCATCTGCCTTTTCATCTAATGACAGTCTGATGTACTTGATAAAGGTTTCCTCTTTTTTGTGGCCACTCACACTCATTATCTGACGGGTAGAGAACTGTCCAGACAGATACATATTTGTGATGGCGGTTCTTCTTGCCGAATGACAAGAAATCAGTTCCCAACGAGGTTTGATGACATACCCCTCTGAGTCATGTTCAAACTTCAACCGTCCACTTTCTTCTCCCTCTCGTTCTGTTTTGGTCAGGAGTGTTCTCATCCTTATCCCCAGACTCGGAACAGATTCAGATAGGTCCTGACATATCTCTTTGATATATCGGTTAATGACCTGTTCATTTAATTTGGGTGCAGTATAATTGTATTTCTCCAACAAGGTTTCAAGTTCCTCGTTGATAATGGGGATAACAACCTTACTGGAAACCTTACCCTGTTTGATTCTGATTACTTTTGTTCCCTTTTCAGTATAACCAATACAACCTTTCTCGATTTTACTGAATTCATCATATCTCAACGAGGTATAACAACCAATCAGGAACCAGTCTCTAACTACCTCTTTCAGTCCTGTCAGTTCCATTGTGTAGAGTCCACGTAGTTCTTCTTTGGTCAGATAAATCAATGCTCTTTTATCGTCATCAGTAACGGTAACAGTCTTCAACCATTTTCTGGCGATACCATTGTTATGTAGTTTCTGTTTTTCCGCAGTTGTGATAAGTGTACTGAAAACCCCTATATGACGGTTTTTTGTTTCCGCCATATAACCATTCTTATCCAGATAGATTAGGAATTGATGAACCAATGGTTGTGTCAACTCATCCCAAGTGAAGTCCATGTTCTTATAACAATCAAGGAACAGTCGTCGAAACTGACCCCATGACTTTACACTATTGTCAGAATACTTTCTTCCCTTTGTGGATAGGATTTCTCCTTTCATAATACCATCAACGTAGTTTTTTACAAAGGTCTTTACATCCTTTCTTTTCCTGTCCTCAACTTCGGTCTGGAGATTTACATCCTGAATAAGTTGTTCTCTTGTTTCAGACAGAACGACATTATCAATAAGATTCAACAGTGTTTCTTTGGTAAGATTATGACGAAAACGAAGGTCTTTGATTCCATATTCGATTTCCGACAACTTCTTACTGTGATTCAACCGATCAAGATAATTTGTACGTTTCTTATCCGACTCAGATACCTCATTCCATTTCTTTATATCGACAAAAAGTCGAAGGTTAACCCAAATGGATTTACCTTCAACTTTCAGTCTTGTGTACAATGGTGTTGTTCCCTCGGAATGGTTATTTCTAATCGTAAGTCCTAACATACCATTCTACTTTTAACATAACCATTTACCTCACTATCACGTACATCTTTGAGAGAATAAAGTTTTTTCTTTCCACCCGTAGGAAGGGGTGAAATGATACCACGTTCTTCCCATGAGTGTAGAGTGTTCTTTGAAATCTTCCAACGTTCACATAGTTGTGAAGTCGTAAGATTTTGGTCCAACACCACATTTTCATACATTTTGTCATTAAGAACCTCCTTAATAGTCTCCTTTACTATATTTTTAAGGAAGAATGATAGTCCTTCGGTAAATCCACCAATTACATCAGTTGTGGTGGATGAATAATTAGTACTTCTTTCCATATATTTTTAGTTTATTTATATTTTATTTCAAACTTTACAAACCCTCCCATTAGAGGTGTTACAAATTAAATATAACAAACAAAATTCCACTTGATGGACAATCTCAATATATTAGCTATTTTTAGCATATTCAATATTAACCCAATACAAACCAAGAATATAAGTTTCCCTTTTTTAATCTCAAAGGAACATCTGGGAAAGTTTTCGAAGGGTGTTGACAGAGGTGTTGGTTATGACCTTGATGTCTTTAAGTCTTACTCCTTTTCTCAATAGGTCTAACTCTTTGGAGTATTCTGTAAGGTACTTATTCTCAGGTTTTCTGTATCCCTCTTTTCTTCCTACCACACCTCCTTGTTCTCGATAGTTCTCATACCCGGCAGCCATTCGTGACCTAATTAGGGATCTCTCGACGCTATTGAAATGTGAAATTATACCGCATACCAGACTGGCAATGGGGTTCACACTCCCATCAGGTAAAAGTGTCTCCAATCCATTTTGTAGGATATGGAGAGAAACTCCCAGTTCATTGAGTTCTTCAATGATGTTAAGGAAATCACTGGCTCGACGTGAAAGTCTGGAACATTCAAAGATGAGGATTTTGTCAACCTTGTTCTCCCTGACAAATTGTAATAGTTCTGATAGAGCTATACGTTCAATGACCTTCTTGGCACCACTGATTTTTTCAGAGAACTCTTTGACAACACAATAGTTGTTCTTCTTGGCGAAGTCTCTTAACACTTTCAACTGGTGGTTATAGTCTTGATGTGAGGTCGATACCCTCGCATAGATACAGACCTTAGTCCTATTACTCATAAGCATAATAATTTAAAAGATTAAAACGATACGATGTTTTTCGTTCAAAACCTGATTTCAAAAGATTAAATTGCTCTTTTTACCCACTTTTATTAAAATGCACTTTTGTTATTCATTTCACGTTCTTTCAGGAGTTCAACCAGCTTGTCAGCTTTGGAAAGAACATCATTCATTGAGATTGGTTTTACATCACCATATAGTGAGTATGAGGGTCGGGATAACAGGGCAAGCACAATCTGGAAATGACGTTGCTCCCACTTCTTTTGGTCTCGATAGTTAAACATGAATTATTTAATCTTTGAAGGTTATTTTGATAGCACAAAGTTAGTCGTAAACCATGAGATAACCAAGGAATAAAACCTTAATACTAAGGTATTTAGCATTAAATAGCATTTGGATTGATAACAGCAGAAAAATGGGTTACAAAAATCCCCTGACTATCCTCAAAAGATAATCAGGGTGACGTCGAAAGAACAATTCTTATGCCGCAGAGTTTTCGTCAGATGTTATGCCTTTCCATTTGTAACCACCCGTTGTTTTATAATTACCGGAAAGACACTTACTGATACTACTGTGGTTGAGTTCAGGGTGTTCGCGTATGATATCAGAAATCTTATTTCCCCACTCTTTAACAAGAGTTCCTTCAAGAGATAGTTGAAGAATCCTGACGTATTTATATTTCTTACGTCCACGTTTCCCTTCCGACTCCTCTGTTTCTCCTTTAATAATAGGTGTATCAACTTTGACTCCATCACCCTTTGAGAGAAGTGTGTCAAATAACGTCTTCCATCCGAATCGGTCAATCGACATATCAATCTCCAAAACTTCCGATGAGATACCCAATTCATCAAACACCGAGAAAAATTCTCTACGGAGTTCTTCCTCATTAGGTCGATGACCCTTAAATTCATCTAATTTCTCTTGGAGTCGTGAGGAAATCTTATTCCCTTGTTCTTCCTTAATAAAATGGTTATAGACATTCGACCAATTTTGTTTTTCATAGTTCTCCCGATAGTCAGGATGTTCTTTTTCAAGAATATCTCGGAGATACAGATATACATCCTCTGTGGAGTAATCGTTATCCATCAGAGATTGGAGAACTAAGTTTTTGGACATGGAGTTGGTCAAAACATTCTTCACCGAGTCCTTGATGTTCTTTACTGTGTCAATAAACACTTTTTCATTAAATTTTTGTGTCATAATTAAAACTTTTTTAAATGATTATTAAAATTTTCGACACAAAGTTCGGGGAAATCCCCGGAATAGGCATGTCAGCCTATATTGGCTCTTCCAAGATTGTTCTTTTCAATATTATTCCCTCTGATATTCAATGATTCAGATATTTTTCGTAACTTTGTCATTGAATAGAATAATCCCGATTGATATGTCAGCTAAAGTATATATAATCAAAGACCGCACAGCTATCGATTTCATTGAGAACAATGATATTGATGGATTCAGTAACTATCTTGCAGAGGAAGAATACCTGATGTTTGATGACCCCGTGGAGTTTGAAACAGAACAGGAAGCACTTTCTTTCTGTGCGGGTATTGGATATGGAACTATTGAAGGTGCCCCAGCTGAACATTTTCCTCTGCGGAGCTTCGAAGAATATGACCAACCATTTATTGAATTGATTGAGAACTATTGATACTAAACGTATTTCGCATGGTTTGATATAATGAATTTTTAAAGAATGACACCGAAGATATACATAACTTATGAGATGGTTTTTGATGATGAGCCAAATGAAATATCGGAATATTTACAAGTTATAGATAGAGAATGGCTCATCAAATTTGCAATACTAATTATTCAGTCTGGTAATAAGTATAAACAAATAAAAGACTATAATAGAAAATTACGAACGGATACTCTTTGTATGACGGCGATACCTCCCGAACACAATGTAATTCGAATTGAAGAACATATCAAAGATAGGAAATGATTGATCTCAAATTATCCAATTGGAAAAGCATATTACAAGACATATATTGTCCTGTTATAGGCTCAATATGGGTTGCACCAAATGGGATGTGGAATAATCAATTCGCTCATAATAAGGACAGGAATGATTGTCATCCCTCTGTCATAGGTAGAGTATATGATAACAATAAAAAATGTTGGATAATACCTGGTACTTCCAAGGAATATAATAAGGGTACCAATGTATTTAAAGTCAAAATAGACCCATATGATCCCGAATGCACATATACTCATTTTCTAATCAAGTTGAGAATGACATATAATTCTAAAGATTTACCAAATCTGCAACGTGGATGGAATGGTGTAGATACACTTTCTGATTCACAAATAGAAGATCTCAAATTACAAATTAAATTCAGCTTAGGGATCAATGTTTAAGGAAGAATACATATTAGATTTACTCTCTGGTCGACTAACACAGAAAGGATATGCCAGCATCGTTGGTTCTATAGCATCGATGGCTAGAAGGTACAATTGGCAGAAAAACATAATTGTCTCTGATACGATTAGCTCAGGCTGGACAGATGATGATGTTGAAGAACTTACGCAACAGTTTTTTGAATGGGTTATTGTCAATGAGAAATTAAAATACATAGACAAAGTACCTCTTAGTTATTTGGCATACTATTTTACTCAAATGCTTATTTCATTTGTGTCAAATCGTATAAAAGAGGAACAGCAGAAATTAGGTATTAGTTTCCAAAAATGCCAAGAGTTAGTAAAAGAAATCATTGAGGAGAACTATAGCATGGTATCGCATAACGATAGATGGTATGTAAAAAGTTCTCTTTCTTCCACTGATTTGTGGTTTGAAGATCTCTCCACTACAATGCAATATCTTCCTCATTACCCAATAACTGAGGAAACAAAACACTATAAACCGATTGTTAAGCTTGCAATAGAAGATATTCTTCTTGCGGCAGACGCATTTGTTTGTGTTGACATATTGACTAAATGTGTATATGACCTGCTTGATCAGTCAGCCTTTGCAAACAATGTTTCTGACTATAATCTGAATGAAGAGATTGAGGATGAGTGCAAGTACAAAGATGCTATTCATAATATCATATATGGTGTAAGTCAAATAGATGCTGAAATTTATCTCAGTTATATATTTTCGAATTCAGAAAATGCCTCTTTATCAGAACTAGCAATAAAATATGGTATGCCAAAAAGTTCTTTGCATAAAAAGATTGAAGATTTTAAGAAAAAAATATTTGGATGCTATATGCCAGATAATGAACAGGATGGAATTCAGTTTTTACAAAAACTTGCACAATCCTTGGACGATTTGACAAAATAAGGGTATTACATATTTGTACAACAAAGCGAAAGTATGAAACTCGTTAATGATTTTCTCAGTTCTCCACTAACTTCTGAAAGAGAAAATGTGGTGACAAATAATTATAATAAAAATGTGAGCAAGTTAAATAACTTGTTTGCAGATAAGTTATCTCCTTATAAAGGATTTATGCGATTGCTTCCAAAGATTAAAGAAAATCAAATATGGACTATTAAGCAACAGTACATGGATTATGAAGGAAAGATTCAAAAGTCATCACATCCAATTATGGTGATTATCGTATCTGGTGAATCCTTTCTTGATGATGACAATTCGTTTGTTCGTGTTTGCCCAATTTCTCCATTCATTGAGATGGCTTCAGCATCAGACCAAATCTGTTCAGATTCTTCTGTTGTCGGTTTCCCATTTGTTATTGAATCTTGGAATGAACAGCCGCTAATGACTGAAATATTGGACAAGTATGTAGCTGATTATTACATTGATAATGTAAACGAAAATCACAGTGTAGATGGCGAAATATCTAAATTTAGGGAAATAGAAATTTCAAATGCACGATATTTGAATCATTCTATTATTTCGTACACAAACGTAATTGAACGATCTGAGAATTTTTCATTTTCTGTGGATTTGAATTATCAAGATTATTCAAAAACCAAGCATATGCCATTGATCGGTGTTGCGAATCCCAAGATGATAAACCTATCAGGAAACGAGGAATATGCAACTGCAGCAAAAATGGGCAATCTTCTTTCTGAAAATGATTGTATTGAATTTGTTGATAAACAACTTCCTTTTCAATTGGAAATACGTAAAAAGGCAGGAACATTTGTAGTAACGATTATTCCCAAAACTGAAATAACATTGCTCAATGACAAGAATGAGGAGATATTGGGCAATGATAATTGTGAACGAATTGTTTATGACAACCTAAAAAGAGGCATTTATAACATAAAGACTCCATTAGCATCAGAGATAATAACAATTAGGTTCAAATAATATGAACGAAACTTACATTCCTCTTATTAAGAAAACTCGTTGGGTTGATTTAAGCAATGAGCATAGACGTCTTAGAGAAATTGTTGAAAGCGATTTGAAGAGTGGTTGTTGTGAGAATGGCAACATTCAACCAATAATGCTTCAAGGTGCTTTCGGTATAGGAAAGTCCACGACTCTATATTATCTTTTCCATTATGGTTGGGAGGTGCTAAAAACACCTACCTTTTACATGCCATTAGCAAAAATCGTTGATCTTGTTAAAGCAGAAGCACAAAAGTGTTCTTCTGGCAAAGTCGAAAATAATGATTTAAGCACCATTATCAGCAATTTGTTGTCATCACAGCTCACTGCATTAAAAGAAACCAGTTGGGATGAATTAACAGATGTTGATTTTCCGGAGTTTAAAGGTCGTGATGAAAACCACAAATTAACACTAACAGAATATTTGCATGACTTTCAATCTGTTGTGTTAGAAACTGAGAACACAACTGACTCAGAGATTGGCAAATTGATATTTTCAGAGCAAGTAATTCGAGAGGCATTAAGTTCAGGGAATATTCCATTGCTCTTAATAGATGAGTTTGAGTCAAAGTTCTACGAATTAAAGCGATTTGTAGAATCGTCAGGTGGTGGAATCCTGCGTGAACTGTTTGACCAGATTGTTCAGTCAAGACCATTCCTCCTAGTTATAGGTAATGGTCCTGCCTCAGGTTATGAAGTTGCCAAAGAAAAAGGTGCAGATGGAAATAATGATAGCGAAACTGCAGCAAACCGTCGACTAAAGACAATGCAGATTCCTTTTCCGACTGCGAACCTCTTAAAAAGAAAGTTTATGAAAGGTTGCCCAAATGGATATGTAAATTTCATTTGGTGGATGTCTCGTTGCCGTCCAGGTCATATTCAAAAACTTAAGGATGCTATTGACTACGAGACCTTCAATGAGAAAGATTTCATAGAATTTATCAATGAACGTATATTCAAAGATCCAATTGATGAGAGCGGAGAAGAGGTAAAGTACTTGAAAACCAAGTATTTCAACGATCTTAATAGCTATATTCGCCCAATCGTAGGAAAACTTCTTTTGGATTTTGAACCTAGACTTGTCAAAGTTGAAGACTCATACAAGGAAGCAATGAAGGATAGTGCAGAGAATTTTTTCTGTACAGATGAAGATGGTCTGATTAGTGTAGAAAAAGCATTATCCCCTGCATTAAGTGACGATTTTTCCGCTTATCTAAAAACAAGACAAGATAATGATGGTAAGTTCACAGAAGTAGACTACCTTGCACATCTTGCAAAATACTTTAATTATATACTATCTGCATGTTCTGATAAAGATGGGAATATTGCATTTAGTACAGCTTGTCGTAGCAATAAAGAAAAGGCATTAGCAACGACATTCCTCATTCCTTTGTTGGAGTTAACCTATGACTTTGTCAGTCAATACGAAGATAATGACAAACTGGAGATAAAAGAGACAAAGGACTTTATTTTGGATTGTATCAAACACATAGAACGTTCAGTAGAAACAGAATCCATAGATGATGACTTTGAGAATCTGAATAGTTTATTTGAGACATGTAAAATGAAGGGGGGTACAGAACTATACATGCAGTTCTCTCTTCGTGCGGTTCGTGAATTTATAGAACAACCAATAGGATCACCTAAATTGAGCTATAAAGAAATGAGCCTTGAAAAGAAATTGGAGGATTCAAATCTTCGCCGTAGTGTACTTTTGACCGCCGGAACAATAGATAATGAAATAATCTTTATTCCAGTTTTGTCAGAAGAACAACTAGACAATTATTGCTATAGATTAAAGATCTATATCAACTCTATTAAGCAAGAACTCCATCAAAATGCATCAAAAACAATACGAATTATATATTTCCAAAAAGAAACGAAACTTGATGCGTTAAAGGACGAGTTGACTCTTGACTCTAATGGCAATATAATTCCTATTGCAAAGATGAAGAAACTGGTATTCGAGGATTACAATAAATATCAGTTTAACTTTGGAGGTCAGATTGCTGATTTCATCGATTCTGTTGCAAAGATTGTCATTGTTGGTGGAACTTCAGGTGAGATAACTACTGTTGATGACAAGAGAACCATAGATGTAAATGATGCGATTGCCATAATAAAAAATAGAGAATGGACAAAACAGAAGGAGGTAGTTCGCACAATTGAACATTATTCTCGTTTGGTATGTGAAGGAGAAGCAAGCGTTGTTAGAACAATAAGTCTCTCTCAAACTGAAGATTATCAGAAAGCATTATCCAATATTATATGTGATGCAAATGACTACGAAGACAGCATTTGTTGGGACTTTACAAGTGTCGTAGAACCATCTGTAACTGATACTCTTAGCAAATATTTAGGTCTGTATTATTTACTTGAAAATGCAAAGAAAAAAACTGAGGTTAACCCAACTTTGATAAAAGTCTTACAGTTGGTTGGCAACCATTCTAACAAGTTGTATCTTGCACCTAAAGAAGATAGTATAAACAAATCTTTGTGTTTTGATCAAATTCTAAAGATTCTTTCTCATAAGGATTCTTTGACATTATTGTCTTCTTATGATGCAGACGAAATGATTTCCAAGCATATTTCCAACTTTGTGAACATGATGAGATTAGAGACAACCCCAACAAAAATGATTACTCTTATTCAGTTCATAAAAGATAGTTTGGATTCTCATTGGATTACTACATACAACCAGAAGTTCTCATCATATGGATTTGGTGCTGGGAAATCATACATGTCCCTCATGTATCTAAAAGGATATATAGATAGTATGGACTTTTCAACATTAAAAACAGAGTTAGATAATAGAATTTCCGACAAAGAAACAGAGTTGACAACAATAAAGACTAAGGTTTCACAGGCTATTGATGGAATTACAGATCTTTTATATTCAAAGTCATATCAGAAAACAAATCCTGAAAACATGCCTTTTCAAGGCTATGTATCTGAATTACACGCAGTATCTCAACTGATAATACTCTGTAAGAAAATTCTTGCAGAGGATTCTGATAGTATTGCGGCATTTTCTATTGTTTCTTCAATCATATGGCGCATTGCTAATATTACATCAAATGCGTCAGTTGTTTGTAACCAAATAACTGGAATTCTCGTTTTCCTTAATCAAAAGAAAGAATTGATTGAAAAGGACTATCAGACACCAATTAATACAATATATAGCGATCCATTGACAGCTCAATTAATAAGTTTAGGAGAGCAAAAACCTTTGGGTAAAATTCCTAAATACAATGGGGATTGGTGTTGGATTAGATTTGCAAGATTCCTTACTCCAAAGACTGAAGTCCAAGCAGTTATAGATGCTAAATTAAATCCAGCAAAAGAGATTCAAATAGATAATGGAGATATTCAGAAATTTAAGCAATATCTTCATACTGCATTAACAACTCCATCTCAGTTCAAGTTGGAAATCGAAGATGCGCTAAAGGTATGTAAAGCATGTCAGCAGGAGGCAACTCAGTACAATAAGGTAAAAGAATTCATTAACGAACTCTTAAAATGTGAAGAAAATGAATAATCTAGAGAAGATTGACATACAATACAACAAAGCATTAGAGCTTAAAAAAGATTCAAAGTATGCGACTGCTCTTAAAACAGAGTTGTCCAAACCTGAATGGAAAGAAGAATTATCTGCAATCACTGAACGCCTTGCAAACTTGGGGTCAAAAAGCGACTTTGACAGATGTTTTAAGCAACTTGTGGGTTTATTTGATCAGATTTATGAGAAAATAACCGCACCAGGACTGGATGCTTTCATAGCTTGGATTGAGGAACATACAAAAAATAGCGACGAGAATATAAAAAAACTCAAGGAGTTCCTCAAAAAAGACTATGAATCATACTCATCAGCAATTGATGAAATTCTATCATCAATTGCGGAACTTCCGCAGGAAGATGAGAAGCATTTGTTTGATACGATGATTACTGATTTCAATAAGAAGTTGAAAAAAGATGTATCAGCATTTGTTAATGCCCCAGACAAATTTGAAAATGCAATACAAGGTTTTTTGTCTACTCTTAGCGAGGAGTATTCAGACATGTGTTCTATCTCAGAGTTGTCTTATACAGACATAACAGAACTCTATACAGAAGAACAAAAGAAAAAGACCAATATTGTATATTATGAGCAGTTGATAAAGAAGGCTATTTTTTCCGGTCAAAATCTTAAGGAACTTGATGATAGCGAGAAAAATTCATCTCTATCTTCTAGATCGAAGAAACGTATAGCTTCTATCAAGAAGTGCATTGATCTGTTCATAAAAACAGACGTAGCGTCTAGTGAGGATGAGGAGCTGAAATACTTATTCTTACGCTTTGAAAAAGATATGCTAGATACAACAGGTGATATATCTGTTTTTCTTGATGACTATCTGACAAAGAAATGGGAACCATTACAAGATAGCTATTGTACCATAAAAGAATTCCATGAGGAATCCACAAAACAATTCCAAGAAGCCGAATGGAAAGGCTTTGACAAAGAAGCAGACATTACTGCTTTGGTGACAGAATATAATTCAGTTAAGAGTGCCAACATTCTACCATCACTTAGAGCATATAAGCTTGATGAACTTACAGGAAAGATAAATGGTTCTGCAAAGAAAATATCTGATCTCCAAACGAAAGAAGACGCTACTGGGAAACTGTTAGTCGAGTTCTTTAATGAAATAATTGATACGTACAACAATAAAAAACAATTGTTGGATAAACTGGTTGGGAACCATCCAGAACTCAAGTCTCTATACGAGAAAATATATTCTCCAGACAAGTGTATGGCTACTCTAACTGACGGTGTAAGTGAAATACAAACAGGTAGTTTATTGGACCTCTTATCGGAAGGAACTATCTATGACATGATTTCTGACATGAATACGATAAAGAGTACCTTCTTGGAAATCCTTAAAAAATCCCAACTGGAGGAACAAATAGACTGGTTGAATTCATTAAACTCAACAGAGATTGGAACAAATGAATTTAAAGCAGAGTATATACTCGAATTGGTCCGTAATGGATTAATAACATTGTCATACAAGAAAGAATTCTAATATGGGATATACAAATATTGACATAGTTCAAGCTCTAGATAAGTTAAGGATTAATAATTTATATGTCCATAATGATGAGCTAAAGGGGGCTGCATTCAAGACACAGAAACTATCTGAAAGAAAAGTGTATCTTGTAGAAACTCTAGCAGTTATCAATGCTTTGGTAGAACGTGGTACAATGATGCTCTATGGTGGACATGGTGGTGGCAAAACCACTTTGTCAAAATATCTTGGGCAATTGTTTTGCGGTAAATCTAAAGATGAAATAGAAGATTGTATTTTAAGAGGACATGCTCAATTAACGGAAGAAAAAATTCTTGGAAGCTTGGATTTTGCGCAAATGCTAGGTCAAAAGAACCTTACAAATGGAAAACTTGATGTAGTATGGAATGAATTTGTAACTTCTGAGTGGAAGATTATCGATGAAATAAACCGACTATCTCCTTATGCACAAAATATTCTTCTTTCATTGCTTGCAGAAGGTAGTGTAAAGTATCATGATCAAAGTAAAATAGTTCCACCATTCACACTATACGCAACTTTAAATCCAAAAGACAATGCTAATGAAGAATTGGCATTGCCTTTTAGAGACCGTTTTGCAATTGCATTGCCAATAACAATGCCTGATTACGACAGTTTCAGCACAATAGGAAAAAGAGATAAGAACAATAGACAAGACAACCTTGAAGATTATCTCAAAGGTATTGAATTAGAAGAAATTCAAGAATCAGTAAAGACTATTCCTTATTCAGAAGAGGCAGAATTGTTCATTAACTATATCATTGCCTCTTATCGCCTTTGTGAACGTGTTTCTAAGGAATCCAATGATACAATATCAGTTGATAGAAGCTTATGTGAACATTGTCACATGAATGCTCCAGAGAAGGTGTGTTGTAAAATTAAGCAGCCATTAAGTGTTCGTGTCAAAGAAGATCTTTATCGTTATGCAAAAGCATTGGCTTGGTTCCTTGGTGACAACCAAGTAACTACGAAGCACATTGTTTTGCTGGCTCCATATATGATATGGCATCGTTCAGTTCTAAGCAAGAAATTTGTATCAACCCTTACCGATTCGTGGAAAGATACAAGTTCATCAAAGATGACTAGTAGTTTTATTACAAATCTCGACTTAGAAGGTACAACTCAGATTATTCAAAAAATTTATAATGAGTTTCAAGGTATTAAACAACTCCTTATCAAATTTGAACAAATCAAAAAGGGGCAACTCTCGGTCATTGATTTTGAAGAATTTATTAAAGAATCAAGTAATCCCTCATATAATTCTCTTATCCTAAACGCGGAGATCTTGCCAATAATTAAAACAAAATACGAACCGGTATATAATGATATTATTGACTACAGTAGACGTATAGAGGACACGAATAATATATCAGGTCTTAAGGAACTTAAAGAAGAAATCGCATTTAAGTATAATATCCCCAATAGACAGTATTTGTCTGATCAGATAGATAGGAAAATAAAAAGTGTTGAAGTACAACCTGTTGAGTTTATTTTATCAAAAGAGGCAATACTAAGTAACCAAACATTAAAGAATCTAATTAGTTACGTTTCTAATGGTATTGATCTTGAAAAAGAAGATTTAGGTAAGATAAAGACATATCATCTGAAGGATATAACCAAAGATGAATGTGATTTAACTGTAAAATTCGTAAGATCTAAATACAAATTCCGATATGTCGGTGACAAAAGTTCTGACATATATGATTATTTGTTAAAGAATAACGATGAAAGTTGATTTAGCCACATATCTCGATAAAGCACAAGAAGCCATTGGACATGTTTTCATCAACGAGTATCATAATTCTTTAGGCATTCCTATGCCTGAAGTAAAAATGCTACTCGCTGATGATGAAAATTATTCAACTGGATTGTATTATATTCAGATTGACACCACTTGGCAAATACATCTTAATTTTGGCAAACTTCCTATTAGTTTCAAGGAATTTCAGGATGAGGTAAAAGTACTAACTCGTCATGAGATTGAACATTATATGTGTTGCCCATTTGACATCTTAACTCATTTTAAGATGTTAAAATGTATTAGAGATGTGTACAACAAGGACTATGCCCACCTAAGAATCAATATCAACAATCTTTGTGGTTCCATAGCTAATCAAGTTGCAGACATTATTGTTGACACAAAAAACTTTAATGCCCATCCCAAAGAAACACTGTTAAGCGAGATACATTGGATAAAGAAAGGGTGCAGTATAGATAAATGTCCTAGCCATAGTAAGTTGATGTTCTTAACAAAAGAGGCCATTTGGAAGACTAGCCTTGATATGCAAGAGAAAGATCATGAACTTCTTGACATTGTTGAAAATCTATCAAAAGTGTTTTTACAAGATGGCATCGAGGATAAAAATTCTTTTTTATGCAAAACCGAGTCTTATACAAGGGCTTTTTTTGATTTGTATATTAAGGATTTAAGAGACCATCAAGACCAAGATCAGTCTGGTAATGGTAGTCAGCAAGGTGGACAACCACAGGGGCAGTCTGGGAATGGCAGTCAGCAAGGTGGAAAACCACAGGGTCAAGCAGGTAATGTTGGACAACAAGAGAATCACCCTAAAAATGGTGAAGAACATGGCAACCCTTCAAAAGTAAATGATCCGATAAAACCCAAAGATGGTAGTAAAAATGGAAGTACGTTTGTATTCGCTGATCCTGACAAAATAAAAGAAGCGATAGAAGCGTTAGCGCAGGAAACAACTGTTGAGGAATTTGTCGAAATCCTAAGTATTGCGGGAATTGGAGGCTTGTCATCCAAGCAAAAAGAAAAATTGTGGTTTTCGGTACAAAGTTCAGACATAATTCCTATCGAAGAAGAAACGAAAAGTGGAAATCCTATTAATTACACCTATCCAAATACATGGCGTGTTGGTGATTCAGTTGAAAGCTTAGATATGATGTTATCCTTCCTAACCTCACCTAAAATTCTTCCAGGAATTACGACGAAGAAATGGGAGAAGATTTCTACAGACTCAAAAGGTACAGAAAAGAAACAGCGCGATTTGCTATTAGTGGTGGATACATCAGGCAGTATGGGGGCGGTAGCCAATGAAAACCAGAACATGCATCAAGCAGTTCTTGCTGCATTTGGAATCCTTAATTATTTTGAAGCAAAGAAAGGGCAGGTTGCTCTTGTTGAATTTGCGGATAAAATAACTGCTGAAGTTAGTTGGACAAGGATATATGATGATATTCGTAACAGATTACTTACAAATGGTAATGGAGGTACACAATTCCCAATAAGAAGAATTCAGCATATTTTAGACAATTCTAAAAATGAGCTTGTAACGGTTATCATTACAGATGGCGAACTTGGAAATTTAAACGAGTCGCTAAACTATTTTAGGGATTATTTAAATGAAAACAACAAATTATACGTTTTTCTATTAGGTGATTCAAAAAAAAGTGGCGGATATGAAGAATTAAGAGACATTGGTGCTCATGTATATAGAGCCAAAGACGCAAAGGATTTCTGCAATATGGTAATATTTGATTTAGACTAATCAAAACACGCTAAAATCAACATAATATAATAGATGCATTACCCAATATGGATGGTGCGTCTATGGGTTCAGTTCAAAAAGTTTATTAGCGGAATCACACAGCATACGGCAGTTCGAAATCATTCATTATATTCCTATCTCCGTGAACGCTTTTCGTGTTATCATAGACCGTACAGGATTCAGCACTTGTTTGTCCTTTGACTTTCTAAGATACCCAAGTAAATATTTGAATTGTTAAAAATATTAAGAAATAGAGGAATACGCTTTTATAAAATGAATATTAACTACTCTAAGGCTTATCGGTTAAAATATGAAGAGATTTAATAAGTCATCTATTAAAACACACATAATATGGGGGTTGTGGAACCGTCGCTACGCAAAGACTTACCAGTCTATTATCTAAAATCTTCATAATGTGAATTTCGGCTCCACATTGTTGTGACTCCAAGATTCATGATTTTTAGATCCTCCACATAACGTTTGACGAATATTCGATGAATTGTTTTGTACGAAACTTAATCCAGTTACTACTTCTGGTTTATTGTAAGTTCTTAAAATCCTCTGTATAGTTCTGTAACTAATGTCAATACCTTGTTCTTTACAAAGTGTTTCTATCTCTCGACTACTCCTGTTTGGGTCTTCTTTATAGAATCTGATGACATGTCCATTCCTCACGTCTTTGTCAGTCTTGTAAGGAATGCCATTTTCTTCCAACCATGTTTTCAGTGTTCTTGAAGTAGTTCTCACTCCATAGTTCTTGAACTCCTTTATGTTTTGTTCTATGGTCAGAGAATAATCATATAGACTTCCAAAATCATCACATTTCATTTGTCTACGAATATGGTTCGTAATGGATAACTAGTTGTCCATTCCACGTTCCAACCAATAGGTCTTGTCAATCTTGAACGACTTCTTTACGGGTTTTACAGTTATGGTATCAATGGTATTCCAAACCTCCTTACACTTGTTGATAATAAACTGATTTGACAACTCATGGTCTGAATTGTCAAAGTCCCTATAAACTTCTGTTGTCAACAAATAAACGTGGTGTTCCTTTGTGACGTTGGGAACTATTTTCATAAAGTATAATGTGTCTAACCATAACATCGTATTTCTTGAACCTTCTTTGATTTTAGGTATATAAGGTCTTTGTTTCTCAGAAATATTTCTTCAATTTAGAGTCATATACTTTTGTACCCTCGGAACCAACTAATGGGTTCGAGGTTTTTGTTGTTTTAAGGGAGAATAGTAAGTCGAGGTTTTTGCGAGAATAAACTGATTTTGGATTTACATAAATAACGTGTTGGAGTAATTAACCAATGAAAAGAGTGTGACGTCGGTTGGTTTTTCACATTACTTTCCAACCGACGTCATTTTTTATTTCCAAAAAGTGGTGTGGTATATATAATAAGTAATGTGACACGTGTTATTTACATTTGACTATTCAATACCCAACAAGGGTAAATTTTATCTTAATGAAATTATTGAACCTGACTATTATGAGCAGTGGTTCAGCTCTAAAAAAATCAATATCCTGAACAAGTCCCTATGTGGGAATGGCGGTACAACGGGGTTTGTCGATTTCGCACTAAAAAGATTCAAGGGAGTCTTGATTCTTGTACCGAACATCTCCATCGTGAAATCCAAAGAACAACAATATCGTGATGATGACAATATCTGTTGTGTGTATGGGGAGAGTGATTCGATTGACCCCAACGCACTGATTGTAATCGCGACCTATGACCAGTTTCCCAAATTGACTAAAATGTTAAGTGATTCGGGGATGGACTGGGAGAACTTTTGGTCTGGAAGAACAATTATTGTTGATGAATACCACAAGCTGATTGATGAGAACAATTTCAGAGATATCTGTTTTAAGGTCACGGAACTGATAAAGAAAACGGGAAACAGTGTTGTCCTGATTAGTGCAACTCCCCATTGGGGATATGTTGATTTCCTGCGGGAATATGTCAAAGGGAAGGAACTTGTTACCTATACAATTGACTACAACACCGACTATGAGGACCAGATGAATCACGCCATCAACATCTATCCCGTCAGGAAAGACTTGAAAAGTATCCTGAAAAAGGTACATGACCATAACAATCAGGTCTGTGTGTTCTATAACAATGTCAACGCCATCAAAAAGATATTGAATCAGATAGGCGACGAGAGTTTCGAGGTTTTGTGCTCAAAATCTCATAGCAAGGAGCTTGGGGATTATTATAGCAGTGAGTTCAACGGGCAAAAGAAATTCCACTTTATGACAAGTGCATACTTCACTGGACATGACATAGATATCCACATTGACAACTGTATCATAATCGGTTCCCAACAATTCAGTTATACCAGTTATAATGAAAGGGATATAAAACAGATGTTGGGTCGATTCAGAAAGGGAGTAAGTGGGATACACGTTTTTGTTCTTGAAAAGAGTGTTGACAGACGCGACAAATTGAAGGTCATGAAACAATATGACGCTTGCATGAATGACCTTTTGGACTTTGGAGATGAGTGGTCAAACTTCAGAATAGGAGCGGAAAAGAAACAGGAATTGCTCAATCTTACGGATACCCTTGAGAGATACGGGAAATGGCAAAGTCTGAAGAAAGTCGCGGAGATGTTTGTAGGTCTGAAGGGTGATACTGAGGAATATAGGGTTGTTCTGAAAAAGGACATCAAAGATTTTGAAACGATTGAGAACAGAACAAAATTGACGTTTAAGGCAGCCTGCCGAAACATAGTGTCTGGCGAAAAGGTTTCGTATGACCAGTATCAATACAACTATATGTTGACCAGATATTTCGAGAAGTATGGTGCGGACAGATTACTGAACTCAAGTATCTCCCAAATCAAGGAATGGTATAAGATTCAGTCCAATACCGATAACGTGGATTTGGATATCCTAACCCCGCAGGAACTTTTCGATGTGTTCGGATTTAGAAATTTCGGGATATATAAGGCCAGTTATCTGATGTCGTGTGTCAGGTATCTCGGTAACAAGTGTTCCTATGATGAATTGTCAAGAGTAGTCCATAATGTGTTTGACTGTTATTTGGTTCTGTTTGACAGTAAAAACCGAGATGACCAATCAACATATCTAGTGATACGTTCTACGGGGTTTGTAAAAAATATACAAAAAAGTAATGGTGGTAATATAGATATCGAGACATCAACCATTACAAAATTGTCCATTTTTTCCATGAAGATATCCTATCAGACTGAAAGGTCAAATCATTGTTATGCGATAACAGTTCCATTTCAGGAAGCGTCAGAAAGGTTCAGGACATTATCAGGGAATCCACTATATGATTGGGTAAATGAGGATAAACAGACCAGACTGCCATTGAGGAAAAAGGATAAGGACTGGTTGAATCTCAAAAACTTCTCGCAGAACAAGATAAGTGAGATGTATAAGGATTCTGACTCAAGGTATCGATATACGAAAGGAGAGATGGACAAGGTGGATTCCATTATAGTAGATATTGACAGCGGAGTATCCTTCTCTGAATTTCAGCGACAATATAACGACGTGACCTACATAGCATATCCGTCAATCAGTAACATGACCTATGACTGGACAAAATTCAGGGTGATATTCCCTCTGAAACATACCCTGACACTGACAGGTCAATATAACTCAAAGGTTCTGATGGCCCTCAGAACAATCGTTTGTCCTTATGAAGACCCTCATCACTCAATGTATTCCTACGTCAACAGAGAGGATTTCTCGAAAAGAGTAGAGAACAATGGTGAGGTAATTGACATACCGCAGGAATTAGTTGATTTTATCAACATATCCATAACCAATGACAATTCCTACGTTGACCAGAAATTCATCAGCCCCCACACCACCTCCCACAGTTATAACAAGCTGACAGAAGGGTCAGATAACAAATGGACAAAGTTTACAATAACCCGAGCCCAAGATTACTTCCAACAGTCAATGAATGACCCTGCTGAAGGAGCAAGGAACAGAGCATTGTTTATCATTAAGAACAGATTGAGTGAACCCGACCTAATTGAGTTTGAACAATGGTTGAGAGGGAACTTCAGGTCTGAATATACAACTAAATGGAAAAATCACAAAGTAGTTGGATGACGCACTTTGTTTATCCTCATAAATACTTGAAAAGAAGTGATGTCGATATGTTTAATAAGTTTTTTGTTTATAATCAACCGGTTATGGTCTATTCAAGTGATATGCAGAAACTTGTCAGTGTTTATGGGATTATGACTAAATGTGAGGAAGAGGATAATTGTTTACTCACAGCAAAAGGTAGATTGAAACTTGAACTGGTAAGGAATGAATGGAAAGACCCCAATTCTCCTTTTACATTGAGCTGGGGAGAGAAACATTGTACCTATGTGACTGATGATTTAGTTGACCATGATGAGATTGTATGGCGTTTTCTGTCAGCTGATGGGAACGTCTACAAAACAATCTATGGGAATCCACCGAGAGAGTTCTATCTGGACTTTAACATTGCCCAGATGGGATTCAAGGTTATGGAAGTTATAGGAAAAATCCCCAAGGTCAGTGATTTCACACCTATCAGAAGCACAATGTTCCTGACAAATCAACGTTTCTATAAGGAAGTAGTAAAGGATGCAGACCCAAAATCATGGATTGATGTTGATGATGATTTTTACTATCCCAACGATGAATGGGAAGGTCAGGGTCTGATTTATGTCAGAAACTACCAACTTGACATCCACTGATTTCAACGTAGGAACTAACAGGATGGAAACTAATAATGTCAGTGACAGGAACTTAATCCTCTCACTGACATTGTTGTATAGTTCAGTTTCTGTCAATCGACTCATTCTTCTTCCTCATCATCGAACTGATCTACATCCTCAGGGTCAAAACCACCCTGATTAGGATTCTTTTTACAAAAGTCCTCGAACATCAGGATTCGAGTACAATTATAGGTTTCCCCAAGACCTTCTTGTATGAATAGGTTTCTACTTATAATCCCCGCTCTCATAATGTTATAGTTTTTTTAGTTATATTCATGCCTTTCTCCTGAATGGAGGACTCAAATCTGTCAATCAATGATTTGTCAAGAATAAAACAGTCATCATCAACCTCCTTGTCAGTATAACAAATGGGGTTATCCTCTGCTGACGTTAACAGAGTTACAACACGTCCTTTTGACGCATTATAATAATAGTCCTTGACATATTGACTTTTGAGATGAGAAACCTCAACACATTCTTCACCATCCTGACTTGAGATAGTCAACCAGTATTCTTTATCATGTGATATTAAGTTTCCATTACTCACCCATTGAGAAGCACCCATTAGATAGCGAATGTATTCAATTATTGTTTGTTCAGGTTCATAAGAGTTGTATAGAACTCCAAAAACCTCATGACCCATTAGGGGTATAGGATTGTCGAAAACAGCTATGCTGTCACAATGTACGTTACTTTTATTCATCTTTTCAAAAATTTATTATACAATATTTATGAAAATATGTCACGCCCTATATATCTCCGAGGACAATATTTTGCTATCCGATTTAGATTGTGTATATTTGTAGTCAAAATAAATCTTCTTAACTAAATTGATATGTTCTGGAAACCAAATATTAACAGAAATAGGGATGGAGTCTTACGACGCGAGGATGACAGGACATCTTTGATTAAACAGTTCTTCTCCAATCAGGAGCGGGTACTATCGTACGAAATCGTAGATACCGACGTATGGACAGTGGATGTTGAAGGCTCCATACTATTGACTGAATCAGATTTGAATGATGGAGAACTATTTTTCAAGATAGGTAAACTATCAGGGAACCTGTACTGTCAATGTAAGCATTTTAAACCCACGGTTGTTCCTCTTGAAATGGGAGGGGAAATAGTGTTTGACCCAGATGAAACAGAACAAGCACCTACCCCCGGAACCAATAATGGCAACACCAATAGTGAGGATGATTCTTATGGTATGGAGATGCTGTGTGCAAATCCCACCAAACAGAAAACTCTTAAAAAACTTGAAAGTGTTGTGGCAGAGGTTATTAGATACGGCTATGATTTTGATTGGGTGAAAATAATCAAAGACATGATTAGTAAAGTTAAATCTGAACGTGCGAAAATAAATGATTATTCTTTGAGGATGAGTGTCAAAGCTGATTCGAAACGGGGATTTCAATGTGACTTTTACGTCTGTGATGTGAATAAAGAGTCGTTAATCGACCTAACCCCTATACATAAGACCATATATATGATGTTTATCTTGAATAAGGAGGGGTATATTGTTGATGATATCAATACGGAATTTACCTATACCGCCAGAAAAATATATTCACAACTATCAGACCGTGTTCAGGATGACGATAATGGTATAATGGGAATTCTCTTATCTGCTCCAACACTACGTACCTACCTTACTGAAATACGTAATGCCCTGAAGAAGATTATTTCTAATAGCGAGGTAATTGAAAGATTCGCGATTGAAGGGTATAGGGAACAGAACTATAAGGTGGAGATTGCAACAAATGAGATAAGAGACCAAATCCACGAAACATTCGGGGTTTAACCACTTCCCGACCATAACTTGACCTTGTAAAGCGAGACTTCTTCCGAGTCTCGTTTTTTTGTTCTCATACGTCTGTTTTCATCAGAACAAGAGCCTATATAGGCTCGAAAGGATATATTTTTGTTCTTCCGTAACTTTGCAGTGTAAAAATCAACAACAAAGTTTAACTCCTAAAAATCAATTTATTATGTGCAACGAAAATCAAAAGACGCTATGTTTGCCGGTGAATTCGGACGCCGGCCATAGATGGTATAGGT
>CAYUUN010000005.1:0-73986 GCA_964447895.1 uncultured Bacteroides sp.
ACCATCTATGGCCGGCGTCCGAATTCACCGGCAAACATAGCGTCTTTTGTATCTTATGCACTTGGGGGCGTGAAGGGCTGGGTGGTGAAGCGGCGGAGCTGCCAGGCCACCATGGCGGCGGTGATGACGGTGGCCACGAGGTCGCTCAGGGGGAAGGACAGCCACACGCCGCGCAGGCCCAGCTGGCCGGGCAGCACGAGCAGCAGCGGGATGAGGATGAGCACCTGGCGCGTGAGGCTCAGAAACACGCTCTTGGCTGCGGCGCCGATGCTCTGAAACAGCGTGGTGCTCACGATCTGGAAGCCCACCACGGCGAAGGCGGCCATGGCGGTGCGCAGGGCTGTGTCGGTGGCCCGGATGAGGGTGGGGTCGACGGTGAAGGCGCGGGCTATCCACGAGGGCACGAGCTGGGCGCCCAGGCAGCCCAGCACTGTCACGGCGGTGGATGCGGCCACGGCCAGCATGTAGGTGCGCCGCAGGCGGTGGAGCTGCCGGGCGCCGTAGTTGTAGCCCACGATGGGCTGCATGCCCAGGCAGATGCCGAGCACGAAGGTGGAGAGCAGCGTGGCGTAGGTGGTGAAGATGCCGGCGGCTCCTATGGCCATGTCGCCGCCGTGGGCGTGGAGGGTGCGGTTGATGATGATGTTGATGAAGCTGGCGGCGAAGTTCACCAGCGATGGGGCGGCGCCTATGGCCACGATGGACCACACCAAGCGCCACTGCAGCCCGAAGGTGCCGCGGCGGAAGCGCACCGTGACGTCGCGGCGGAAGAAGTGGGCGAAGACGAAGACGGCACACACGGCCATGGCTATGTCCGTGGCGATGGCCGCGCCGCGGATGCCCATGTCGAGGGTGAAGATGAAGATGGGGTCGAGCACGATGTTCACCACGGCGCCTATCACCATGGTCATCATGGCGCGCATGGGATAGCCGGAGGCGCGCATGATGTTGTTGAGGCTGAAGGCCAGGTTGGTCATGAACAGGCCGGGCAGGAGGGTGGCCACGAGGTCGCGGGCATAGGGCAGCGTGGCGTCGCTGGCGCCGAATAGCCGCAGCACGGGGTCGAGAAAGGCGTAGAACAGCGCCATGTAGCAGGTGGCGAATATCACCAGCAGCGTCAGGGAGTTGCCCAGGGTGTGCTCGGCCTGGTCGTGGCGTCCTTCGCCCAGGGCTATGCTCACGCGCGACGATGCGCCGGCGCCCACCAGCACGCCCAGGGCGGTGGTGATGTTGAGCACGGGAAAGGTCACGGCCAGTCCGGCGATGGCGTCGGGCCCCACGCCCTGGCCTATGAAGATGCGGTCGACCACGTTGTAGAGCGACATCACCAGCATGCCGGTGACGGCGGGCAGCGAGTAGCGCCACAGCAGGCGCCCCACGGGCTGCGTGGCCAGGTCGCGCAGTTTCTGCGATTGAGGGTTGTCCATGTCTATATGCAGCGCAGGGACCGCGGCCTGTGACGGTGGTGGCGGTCCCCGCGGTGGTTATGCGGTGGTGTGGGACAGGCGCTTATTCGCCGGCGGCGATGCGGGCGCGCTCCATATACTTGCGCAGGTCGGTCTGCTGGCCCTGGGCGTACTGATAGGAGGGGTATTTCTCCACGATGGTCTTGTAGGCGTCGTACTCGGCCTTGTAGTTCTGCTGGGCGCGGTAGACGTTGGCGAGCTTGATGAGCACCAGGGGCACGATGTCGGGGTTTTCGTCGGCGGTGGAGATGGCGCTCTTGTAGGCCTTCACGGCGTCGTCGAGGCGGTCGAGGTTCACGTAGCAGTCGCCCTCGAGGCACTTGGCGCCTGCGGCCACGATGTTGTCGCCCACGCTTGCGTCCTTGAGGTATTTGAGGGCTTCTTCGTAGTTCTGCTGGCCGTAGTAGCGGATAGCCACTTCCAGCTTGGCGCGGTTGCCGCTCTTGTGGCCTGCCTTGGCGGCCTCCTTGTAGAGGTCCATGGCTATGCTGTCGTTCACTTCGATGTCGGCCTTTCCGGCGAGGTCGTCGGCCTTGCGGCTGCCGCTCTGGTTGATGAAGAACCATACGAAAGCGGCGATTACCACTACGATGCAGAACACGAGCGCTCCCATGAGCTTGCCCTTGTTGGCCTTGGCCTTTGCCATGAGCAGATCGCCGTCGGCGAGTTCGGGCTTGTTGAGTTCGGGTTTCTTTTCCATATATGAAGTTTGTTATTTTTCTGTGCGAGGGGCGCCGCGGGGGTGCCTATCGAAGTGCAAAAATAGCGCAAATTTGGCTAATGAGGAAATTTTAGGCCATATTTTTTGTTTTACGGCCGCGAAAACACTAAATTTGCGTACCTCAAAAAAGATTTTTCCATGAAAGAATTCACGATACAGGTTCCGGTGACGGAACTTTTCTACGATGAGCTCACGCCTGCCGAGCGCGAGCTGGTGGAAACGGCCCGCGAGGCCACCAAGCGCGCCTATGCGCCTTACAGCAAGTTCCGCGTGGGCGCCGCCATCCGGCTTGACAACGGCGAGATCATCCCCGGCAGCAACCAGGAAAACGCCGCCTTCCCCTCCGGCACCTGCGCCGAGCGCTCGGCCTGCTTCTATGCCCATGCGCGCTATCCCGAGGCCCGCTTCGAGGCTATCGCCGTGGCGGCCGTGGGCACCGACGGCCGCGAGCTCGACGAGCCGGCCAGCCCCTGCGGCGCCTGCCGCCAGGCCCTGATGGAGTATGAGCACCTGGCCGGCCGCCCCGTGCCGGTGTACATGGCCGGCCGCGACAAGATCTACAAGATGCCCAGCGTGTCGTCGCTGCTGCCCTTCACCTTCGAAGAATTCTGAGCGCCATGAAGCCCGACCTGAACCGGCTGCGCGCGCGTTTTGCCGGGTTCTTCGACCTGTCGTCGTTCCTCATTCCGCAGGCCGAGGCCGAGCAGGCCATCTGCGAGGGTGTGTCGTTTCGCGGCACCAACATCCTCATCCTCATCGTGGCCATCTTCATCGCCTCGCTGGGACTGAACACCAACAGCACGGCCGTGATCATCGGCGCCATGCTCATATCGCCACTCATGGGGCCCATCATAGGCATAGGGCTGGCCGTGGGCGTGCACGACTTCGAGCTGATGAAGCGCTCGTTCCGCAACCTGCTGATGGCTACGCTGTTCAGCGTGGCCACGTCGTGCCTGTTCTTCCTCATCTCGCCCGTCAACGAGCAGCACAGCGAGCTGCTTGCGCGCACGTCGCCCACCATCTACGACGTGTTCATAGGCTTCTTCGGCGGCGCCGCCGGCATCCTGGCCATAGGCAGCCGCGTGAAGGGCAACGTGATTCCGGGCGTGGCCATCGCCACGGCGCTGATGCCGCCGCTGTGCACCGTGGGCTACGGCCTGGCCACGCTGCAGCCGGCCTATTTCCTGGGCGCGCTCTATCTGTTTTTCATCAACTCGGTGTTCATAGCCTGCGCCACCACCGTGGGCGTGAGGCTCATGAAATATCAGGTGCACGACTTCAGCAACCCGCAGCGCGCCCGCCGCGTGCGCAACGCCGTCTACGCCGTGGCCGTGATCACGATGGTGCCGTCGTTTTACCTCACGTGGCGCATGTTCCGCCAGTCGCGCTTCGAGACCGAGTGTCAGCGCTTCGTGGCCCGCGAGTGCGACTTCGACGGCACGCAGGTGCTGCGCAGCATCGCCGATTTCGACGGCGGACGCAAGCCGGAGCTCACCATCAGCCTCGTGGGCCGCGTGCTGCCCCAGGACTCGCTGCTGCTGGCGCTGACCGACGCGCTGCCCGACTATCACCTGGGTGGCACCCGCCTGCGCGTGATTCAGGGCGGCGACCCAGGCACGGCCACCGATGCCGCCCAGCTCTCCGGCGAGATGCTGCGCGACATGTACACCGTGACGCAAGATCGCATCGGGCGCCAGGCCGCCGAAATCGACTCGCTGAAGGCCATCGTGGCCGCCACCTCGCGCAACGACACCCTGAGCGCCACGCTCGTGCCCGAGCTCGACGTGCTGTTTCCCGACGTGCGCGACATAGCCGTGACGCGCGCCATATCGGCCGACGTGGCCACCCGCGGGCTCGACACCCTCGACATCGCCTTCGTGAAGCTGGCCCGACCTATGCCGCCGGCCACGGCCGAGAAGTTCCGCGACTATCTGCGCGCCCGCCTCTCGCGCCCGCGCCTGCAGGTGGTGCCCGCGCCTGCCCGCTGAGGTTTTTTTTGTTGAAGAAACGCCGCCGCGTGTGAACAAATCCCATAGGGATAGTTGTTTACAGCATATACACGTCTCAACAAAACACACACACTCACATTATGATAGGCGAACTCATCATAGCAGGCTGCGGCGGCATCGCGGGCACCGCCGGGCGCTACATTGCCTGCCGCTGGCCCGCCGGCGCGTGGCGCGGCGCATTTCCCCTCGATAAATTGCTGGTGAACGTGGCTCTGTGCTTCGTGGCCGGCCTGGTGTTCGGACTGCTGGAACGCGCCGGAGCGATGAGCGCCGGCCAGAACCTGCTGCTGACCACCTGTTTCTGCGGCGGCTTCGCGGCCTTCTCCTCCTTCACGGCCGACATGCCCGCCATAGCCTCGCGCGGCGCCTGGCGCCTCTGCGCCCTCTACCTCGCCTCCAGCATCGTGCTGGGCATCACGGCCCTCTGGACCGCCCGCGCCCTCGCCCTCTGACCCCCTCGTGGGAAAGATTTGAAAAATGCTAAACCTATAAGTTGCATTTTTCAATGCGTTTTATTAACTTTGCAATTATAATATTCGTTTTATAGCTGTGAAGTTCGTAAGGATAATACCGAAATACAACCACCTGTGGGCTGTGAAGGCTCCTGACGAAGAAGTTGATGAGCTTACTTTATTGTTTCGAAAGTGGAACAATGCTGAGTTCCTTCTTGACTTCTTTATGGAGAACTTTGAAGATCTGAAAAGTTTCTTCAAGATAGAACGTCTTGACCAAGCGGTGGAGGATACTTTTGAAGATGCTGATGCACTTGAAGAAATGATTCTTGAATTTCCGTATACTGAAAACCTTGACGAAATCTTCAAGCCTCTGGATATTACGGATAATCGAATGTCTGAATTGACAAGGGAGAAAGCTCGCAACTGGGACAGAGCCCGACATGCAAGTTGGCTCAGAATTTATGCAATAAGGCTCGAGTCAAATGTATATGTAGTGACCGGTGGGGCGATAAAGTTGAGCCGCACAATGCAGGAACGACAGCACACGGCTCTCGAGCTTGAAAAACTAAACCGCTGCAAGGCTTTCTTGAAAGCTAATGGGGTGTTTGATCAAGATAGTTTTGTTGAATTTACAAATGAAGAATAATATGACAAGCAAGGCAATAAAATTTTTAGAAGCACATGAAGGGAATACCCCCTCGCGTTTTGTGGAAGAATCGACCTGGCGTAAAGAAAATGCAAGTTGGCTTCGTTGGTCACGTCAACTTGCTATAACCCTTATCGGTTATATGCAGGCCAATGGATTGAAACGAGGTGATCTCGCCGCGAAACTCGGAGTGTCGCCGCAGTATGTCAGCAAGCTGCTTTCCGGTACGGAAAATTTCAGCTTGAAGAGCATAGCCAATATAGAAGATAGATTAGGAATAAGTTGCCTGGTGATGGTAAACGCATAAAACCGAGAGGCTGTGTCGATCGACACAGCCTCTCGTCTTAAGGGGCGGGGGGTTACTGGATGCGGGTGCAGCCGGCGGCGGAGAGGAGGGCGGCGAGCTGCTCGGCGTGGTCGCCCTGGAGTATCACGTGGTGGTTGCCCAGGCTGCTGCGCAGGAAGTAGCCGGCGGGGCGGTTGAAGTGGAGGCGCACCTGGGTGCGGCACATGTTGTGGTTGTTGAGGTTGTCCTGGAGGTAGGCGGCGGTGACGAAGAAGCGGTCGAGCTCGGGGCTGCCTATCTTGACCACGGTGACCTTGCCCTGGGGCAGCATGCCCTGGATGGCCACGCCGCTGAGCGACTCGAAGTGGTTGCGTATGATGTAGCTCTGCGTCTGGTCGAGGCCTATGGTGCAGTGGGCCATGATCACTTCGTTGGAATAGGTGTCGATGCGCGAGGGGTTGGCCATGAACGACGACTGGCCGGTGGCGGCCTTGACGAACATCATGGTGAAGAGCGTCTGCAGGTCGCCCTCGCAGCCGGCCATGATGCCTTCGTCGTTGAGCAGCGAGAGGGCCAGGCAGCCGGTGGTGGCGGTGCGCTCGAGCAGGCGGAAGCAGGCCAGGGTGATGGCCGAGAGGTTTTCTTCCTTGACCAGGCGCTTGATGGCCACGGCCAGGCGCATGGCCTTGGTGATTTCGGCGGCGTCGGGCTCCACGCAGCCGGCGGCGCGGGCCGAGAAGGCGGCGCAGGCGTCGGCCACGGTGGCGTCGTCGACGGCGTCGTAGTATTCATAGACGCGGTCGAGGGGAATGTGCACCAGGTCTATGCCCCAGCGCTCGTGGGCGGCGCGGGGGTCTACGCCTGAGGCTATGAGCCAGTCGGAGGGTGTGCCCAGCACGCCCACGCGCTGTCCGGCCAGGCGCTCGCGCACCTGGTGGAGGCGGCTGAGTTGCGTCAGGCGCTCGCATATCTGGGCTATGGTGCCGTGCACCACCTCGCTGGCCACGCCGCGGCCGCGCAGGTAGGAGGCGGTCTCGAGGGCCGCAGCCAGGGAGTTGTGGGTGCCGTCGGCCACGAGCAGGGCGGGCTGCGGCAGGGTGTGGAAGGCGTCTTTTACCTGGCATTCCACGCCGCCGGTGGCTATGAACAGGGCTGTGAAGCTGCCGGCGGGGATTTCGGCCACGCGGTCGGGGGTGTAGATTTCCACGTGGTCGAAGGTGCGCTCGAGTTCGTCGATGATGGCCTGGTGCGACTGGCGCACCATGGAGGCGTCGTGGAGCACGGAGGTGAAGGCGATGAGGTTCAGTGTCATGATATTTTGTGGGGTTAAATCGGTGCGGAAATGGATTGCAGCAGTGTGGCCGGGTCGGTGCCGCGGGCCAGGGCCACGTCGCGGGCCACGCCCGCGATGGTGGCGGCGGGGTCGTCGTCGGTCTCGAGATGCAGCCGCGAGGCGGGGATGGCGGCTGCGGTGGCCGCGTTGAAGCGCGGGCCCAGCGAGAGGTGCATCCCGGCGTCGAGCAGCCGGCCGGCCAGGGCCGGGGCGCCGCGGAAGCCGTGGACTATCCAGGGCACTGCGGGGCGCAGCCGCGAGTGCAGCTGCAGGAGCTCGGCCCAGGCGCGCACGCAGTGCACTATCAGGGGCTTGCCCAGGCTCTCGGCCAGGCGGGCGTGGCGCTCCATCAGGGCGCCCTGGGCCTGGAGCGGGGCGCCGCGCAGGCGGTCGAGGCCGGTCTCGCCTATGGCCACGATGCGCTCGTCGCGTGCCAGCCGCTCCACGAGCGGCCACAGCTCTTCGGCGCGGTCGCTGCGCCAGGGATGCACGCCGGTGCTGTAGAGGGCTCCGGCGGGTGCGAGGGGCGGGATGCCGGCGTCCGGCTCGATGTTGACGATGGCCGTGCCGGGGATGGCGCGGAGGTTGTGGGTGTGTATGTCGGCGATGCGCGGCGCTGTCATGGCACAGGGTCGTAGCCGCTGCCGCCCCAGGGGTGGCAGCGCATTATACGCTTGATGGCGAGCCAGGTGCCGCGCAGGGGGCCGTGGCGCCGCAGGGCTTCCAGGGCGTAGGCGCTGCACGTGGGGGTGTAGCGGCAGGCCGGGGGCAGCAGGGGCGAGATGGCGGCCCGGTAGAAGTGGATGGGCAGCGAGAGCAGGGCTACGGCTATGCGGCTGGCGGCGTTCATGGCTGCTGGGGCTGAGAATCGCGGGCGGCTCCGGCGGCCACGCGCTCGAGCAGGCGGCCCATGGCGCGCTCCACGGCGCTGTAGGGCTCCGGAGCGGAGGCCACGTAGACGAATGCCACATCGGTGCGGGCGCCGGCAGGCAGCTCGCAGCGGGCGTGGCTGAGGCGATAGGCCTCGCGGATGCGCCGGCGCATGAGCACGCGGTCCACGGCGTGGCGCAGGCGGCGCTTCGGCACCACTATCACGAAGGCCAGGGGCGAGTCGCTGCGGCGGGTGCTGCCGTGGCGCCACACGGCGCGCAGCGGATAGGCCAGGGCGCTGTCCACGTCGGGGGTGCGGGCAAAAAGCGCCTCAATCGCTGTGGGCGAACAGAGGCGCTGTTTTTTGTATAGTCGGAAGCCGGCGGGCATCATTCGGCGGGTTGCGGGGGTTGTACTTTCGCCAGATAGTTGTCGATGGCCTGGGTCATGGAGGGAGCCTCGGGCGAGGGTGCGGCCACGTCTACGCGCAGGCCGGCGTCGGTAGCGGCCTTGGAGGTGGCGGCGCCGAAGGTGGCTATCACGATGTCGCCCTGCCGGAAATCGGGGAAGTTCTTGAGCAGCGACTGTATGCCCTGGGGGCTGAAGAACACGAGCATGTCGTAGTCGAAGGGCTCGTCCGGAGCGAAGTCGTTGCTCACGGTGCGGTACATCACGGCGGGAGTGAAGTTCACCTTGCTCTCGGCCAGCATGGCGGAGTCCTTGCCGCTGTGCACGTCGCTCACGGCGAAGAGGTATTTCTCGGTCTTGTGCTTGACCATGGAGGGGATGATGTCGGCCAGCTTTCCGGTCTTGGATGCGAAGATCTTGCGCTTGCGGTAGACGATGTATTTCTGCAGGTAGTGGGCAATGCTTTCCGACGAGCAGAAGTATTTCTGCGTGTCCGGGATGTTCACTCGAGTCTCTTCGGCCAGACGGAAGAAATTGTCGATGGCTGTCTTGGCCGTGAAGATAATGGCCGTGTAGTCGGCGATGTTGATTTTCTGGGCCCTGAAGTCCTTGACCGAGAGGCCTTCCACCTTGATGAAGGGCCTGAATACGATTTCGACACCGTATTTTTCCGCTATCTCAAAATAGGGCGATTTTTCGGTGTCGGGCCGGGGCTGCGATACTAATATCTTCTTAATGGTCACTGCGATTGCTCGTTTTCTATATGTGCTCGCATCCCGGGCTGTCTCATCGGGCTATGGTGCCGGCGAGCGCCAGGATGCAAATAACGGGTACTATTTCAAGAGTGCAAAGGTACAAAATAAAATACACTAATGAGGTATAACCTGTGTAAAAAATTCTAAAACCCTTGATTATGAAGATGAGGCGACCCAGGAAATAGACCGCCACGGCGGCGGCCAGGCAGCCCAGCAGGGCGTCGGGGTAGAACACCATGGCCAGCACGGGCACGGCCAGCACCAGGCCGGTGATGCCCTGCGAGGCCTGGAAGCCGTCGACCCAGCGGCGGCCGGCGGTGAAGTCGGGCGCGAAGGTGTAGGCCAGCACGTTGTAGACGCCCAGCTGGAAGATGTAGTAGCCGCCGGCCACGGCCATCAGGGCCAGAATGTGGCGCATGCTGCCGGGGGTGTCGGCGGCGGGCACGGGGTCGGCGATGGCGTAGAGCAGCAGCCCCACGTAGGCGGCATACTGCAGGGCCAGCACCCACTGCACGCGCCGGCGCCCGGAGGCTGTGTCGTCGAAGGCGTTTTCGCGGCGGCGCAGGCTCCACAGGTCGTGCACGCTCTCGGCCATGGCGCGGCCGAAGTAGCTGTAGGCCAGCAGGCAGGCCACGAACAGCGTGGCCAGTACGCCCAGCACGGCCGGCTGGCGCGCCGGGTGCAGCACGCGGGGCTCGGCGGGGCGGCCGGAGCACATGGCCGACTGGCGGGCGGCGTCGTCGGCGTAGGCCCGGAACAGCGATGTGTCGATGGGGCGCGCCTCCACCATGGCGCCCAGGGCATGGTCGAGCGAGGCGTCGAAGGGGCGGGGCAGCGCGGTGCGTGGCGCCAGTAGCAGGGTGTCGGCGCCCGTGTTCACGTGCGGTCTTTGAGCAGGATTCGGGCCAGGCGATCGACGCCCTCTGAGGCGGGCGCGGAAATCACGTGCACGCTTGCGGGCACGGCGGCCGGGCGCGGGTCGATGTAGTAGACGGGCACTCCGGGGCGCACGTATTGCAGCAGCGAGGCGGCGGGGTAGACGCTCAGCGAGGTGCCTATGATCACGAAGATGTCGGCCTGCTCCACCAGGCGGGCGGCGGGCTCGAAGGCGGGCACGGCTTCCTGGAAGAACACTATGTGGGGCCGCACGGCGTGGCCGTCGATGCGCGTTTCGGGCGAGGTGCGGGTGCCTGGGGGCAGGGTGAACAGCAGCGAGGGGTCGTCCATGGCGCGCACCTTGCGCAGCTCGCCGTGGAGGTGCAGCACGCGGGAGCTGCCGGCGCGCTCGTGCAGGTCGTCGACGTTCTGGGTGATGATGTCCACGTCGAAGTATTCCTCGAGGCGCACCAGGCCGAGGTGGCCGGCGTTCGGCCCGACGGTGTCGAGCTGATCGCGGCGGTCGTTGTAGAAGTCGTGCACCAGGGCGGGATTGGCGGCGAAGCCGTCGGCGCTGCACACCTGCATCACCGGGTAGCGCTCCCACAGGCCGTCGGCGTCGCGGAAGGTGGAGATGCCGCTCTCGGCGCTCATTCCGGCGCCGGTGCTGATTACGAGGCGGGGCTTGCTGCTCATTCTTCGTCGATGAAGTTGATGCTGTTGGTCTCCGTGGCGGGGCGGCTGCCTGCGGCGGGGCGCTCGGGGGCCGGGGCGGGGGCTGCGGCGCCCTTGATGTTCTGCACCAGGCGGCGGTCGCGGTTATAGGCCGGGGTGCTCTCGAAGCGCTCTATCACCTCGTCGTTGTCGAGGCTGTCGTCGTCGAGGATGATGTAGCGCTGGCGCTCCTGGCTGCGCACGGTGTCGTTGATTTTCTCGGCGCCGTACCAGTTGGAGATCTTGGCCATGTCGATGGAGTTCTGGGCGCGTGCCGGGTCGGTCTGTCGGGGAGCCTCGCCGGTGAGCACGAGGTCGCGGTCGCCGTTTTCGTTTTCGTGGATGGTGATGTCGAAGCCTGAGGCGAGCACCGTGAGCTTCACCTTGTTGCCCAGGGTCTCGTCGTACTTGATGCCCCAGATCACCTCCACCTCGGGGTCGATTTTGTTCACGAAGTCGTTGAACTCCTTGGCTTCCTTGGCCTTGAACTGCACCTCGGCCTCGCGCGAGTAGCACAGGTTGAAGAGCAGGTGCTTGCTGGAGAACACGTCGGTGTTGTTGAGCAGGGGCGAGTTGAGGGCGTCTTCTATGGCTTTCGTGACGCGGTTTTCGCCCTCGCCGTAGCCTATGGAGATGATGGCTGTGCCGCCGTCGCGCAGGGTGGTGTCTACGTCGTTGAAGTCGAGGTTGATGTAGCCCTGGTTGGTGATTATCTCGGAGATGGAGCGTGCGGCGGTGGCCAGGGTTTCGTCGGCCTTGGCGAATGCTTCCTCGAATATTTCCTCGGGGTAGATGTCGGTGAGGCGCTCGTTCTGAATCACCAGCAGTGCGTCGACGTATTTGCTCATCTCCTCGGCTCCGGCCAGCGCCTTGTTGATCTTGCGCATGCCCTCGAAGAGGAAGGGGATGGTGACGATGCCTATGGTGAGCAGGCCTTTCTCGCGGGCTATGCGTGCCACCACGGGTCCGGCACCGGTGCCGGTGCCGCCGCCCATGCCGGCGGTGACGAACACCATGTCGATGTCGTCGCTGAAGAGGCGCTCGATGTCCTGGGCGCTTTCCTCGGCGGCCGCCTTGGCGCGCTCGGGCTTGGCTCCGGCTCCGCGGCCCTTGGTCACGGTGGGACCCAGGAGCACCTTGGTGGGCACGGGCGATGAGTTGAGGGCCTGCCTGTCGGTGTTGGCCACGACAAACGACACGCTGCGTATGTCCTGTCCGTACATGTAGTTGACGGCATTGTTGCCGCCGCCACCCACACCCACCACCACTATGCGGTTGGGCTCGGTTTCGGCTTGTTCGTATTTGTCGAGATACTGGTTATCTTCGGGTGCCATAGCTGGTAATGTATGTGAGTTCAATCGTCCATGTCTTCGGGGCCGGTGGTTCCTATCATGGAATCGCCGAATTTCTTCATGAATTTGCGCAGGCCGCTGAAGGCTCCACCTCCCGTGCGGCCGTTGTCGTCCTCATCGTCGCCGTAGTCGGGCTCGGCGCGGCGGCCGCCCTTCTTTTTCTTGCTTTCCTTGGTGCGGCGGGTGCGGCGCTCTTCTTCGTAGTCGTCTTCGTCGTCGGGGTCGTCCACGAGTATGTCGTCGCTATCTTCGTCGTCTACTCGGCGCCGGCGGCGATAGTCGGCCTCGCGCTCGAAGCGGTCGTCGGGCGCGTCGGGCTCTTCGTCGTGGCCGTAGGGGTCGTCGTTCTTGGGCTTGGTGTCGGTGTCGGGCAGGGCCGTGAGGTCGCTGCCGTCCACGGCTGCGGGCCAAGCGGCCAGGGCCATGATGTCGAGGCATGCCACGGGGTCGGCGCCGGTGTCGCCGGGGCGCACGCGGTTGTCGGCCGGCGCGGTGCGCACCTTCATCTTGGTCTGCGTCTCGAAGAGCTCGGCCATGCGGCGCATGGCCGTGGCTCCGCCGGTGAGCACGATGCCTGCGGGCAGGTCGGAGGTCTTGAAGCCGGCCGTCTCGATGCGGTGCATCACGTTGGCTATGATTTCGCCGGCGCGGGCCTGCGAGTAGCTGTTGATTTCCTTGATGTCCGGTGCCGTGGTCTCGCTGTCGGCGATGGCCGAGGCCTGGTTGGTCTTGATGTATTCGGCCTGCTCTTCGGTGCACTTGAGGCCGTTGGCGAGGTCAACGGTGATGTTGCGTCCGCCCATGGGCAGCGTGACGAGCGACTGCATGGCACCCTCGCGGTGGATGCTCACGGTGGTGGTCTCGGCGCCCATGTCGACGAGCACGCATCCCAGCTGCTGCTCGGAGGGCGTCAGTGCCATGGCGGCCAGGGCGAGCTGGCGGGGGATGTAGACGCGCTCCACGGCCACGGTGTCGCCGTCCGGGGTGTCGGCTCCGCCGGCCATGCGCACGCGGTCGAGGTTGGTGCGGTTGGCGGGGTCGGCCAGCAGCACGGTCACGTTGGCGTGGATGTTGCGGCAGGCGCATCCCACGGCTTTCTGCACCTTGGTGTTGTCCACCTTGTAGTTGCGCGGCAGCACGGCCAGCACCTGGCGGTCGGCGGGCAGGTTGAAGGTGGCTTCTTTCTTGAGGCGCTCGATGGTCTCGGGGGTCACTTCGGTCTCTTCGCCGAAGCGTGCTTCCGACTCGGAGTGCACGCTGCGCACGGAGCGTCCGCCCAGGGCCACGCGCAGGCGCCTGATCTTGCGGGGCGCCACTGCGGGGTCGTTTTCGAGGCGGCGGAGCACCTCGTCGACGGCTGCGGCCACTTCCTGGATGTTCTGCACGCGTCCGTGCCGCACGCATCCGGTGGTGCTCACCTGGTGCATGGCCACGAGCGTTGAGGCTCCGTCGCTGTCGGTGCGTGCCACCGCACCTTTCACTTTGCTGCTGCCTATTTCAAGAACGGCTGTGTATCTGGCGTCCATTTTATGATAGTTGTGTATGGTGTTTGTCAATTAGTTTCGATGGTTTACTGATAGGCGTTGTCCGGCACGATGCCGTTGTCGGCTTCGCCGGGGTCGAATCCCTGCACGGTTTCGGCGTCGGCGTCGTTGAATTCTTCCTCGGCCACGGCCAGCTGCACCTCGGAGAGGTGGCCGGCGCGGCGCGTGGCCACCACCTGGCCGGCCCACTTGACGCTGATGGTGTCGTAGCTGTTCCAGCCGCGCACGGGCGAAACCCGGCGGTAGAAGCGCTGCAGGCGGGCGAATTTTCCGGGCATGTCCGTGGTGTCGCCGAAGTTGATGACGTGGCCGCGCATGGCGGGCACGATGATGATGTCGCCGCCGGGCGAGCTCACGACGGTGCTCACCAGCGCGTCGAGCTCCGGGCGCGAGGCCACGTAGCTGAGCAGGGGCAGCAGCCGCGCGGGGGTGTGGCGCTCGTCGAAGGTGCCGCACACCACGGGCACGTCCACGTGGTAGCGGGCCTCGGCGCTGATGCGCTTGCCGCGGGCGTTGATGTAGTAGGACTGCGCGCCGCGGCTGTCGAACACGCGGGCCACGGGCACCATGGGCACCACGTCGACGGCCAGGCTGCCGTCCGAGAGCACGGCCACGTTGGCGCGCTCTATCTTGTCCGACTCCAGCAGGGCCTGCTCCAGGTCGCCGATGTGGAGCGAGCAGCGGGGGGTGCCGGGGCGCACGGCGCCGGCAAAGTCGCGCTCGATGTCGGCGGGGGTGATGAAGCCGGTGTGCAGCGAGTCGGCCACTCCTATGCGCACCTTGCCCACGGGCGCGCGGCGGGCGCTGTCGGTGGAGGCGGCCATTGCAAAGGCCAGATACACCAGCAGCACTACCGTGCAGGCACACATTATGATGGAGCGTTTCGTCATTCGGCGGCGTAGAATTCGGCCACTTGCGGCAGCAGGAGACTCATGTCGCCGGCACCACAGGCCAATAGGATGTCAAAGTTACGGTTTTTCAGCCAATCTACCAAATTGTCTTTGGCGATTAGGTGTTTGTCCGGGCACGTGACGGCGTCGAAAATCATGGCGGAACTCACTCCGGGCAGGGGTTGCTCGCGGGCCGGGTAGAGGTCGGTGAGCACCACGGTGTCGGCCGCGGAGAGGGCTGAGGCAAACTGCGGGGCGAAGTCGCGCGTGCGGGTGTAGAGGTGGGGCTGGAAGGCCACCGTGAGCTTCCGGCCGGGGAAAAGCGCTTTCACAGAGGCTATTCCGGCGCGCAGCTCGTCGGGGTGGTGGGCGTAGTCGTCGATGATCACGCGGCCGTCGCGGCCGCCGCGCAGCAGAAACTGGAAGCGGCGCTCGGTGCCGCCGAAGGTGGCCATGGCGCGGCGGGCGGCGTCGGGCTCGAGGGCGCCGGTGAGCCAGCAGGCGGCCAGGGCGGCCACGGCATTTTCTATGTTGATGTCGACGGGCACGCCCAGCTCTATATCGCGCAGCACGCCGCCGGGGTGGACGAAGTCGAAGAACAGGCGGCCGCCGGGCTCGACGCGCACGCCGGAGGCGTGGAAGTCGCCCTCGTCGCGCGAGTAGCTGAACACGCTCACGTCCGGGCCGGTGCGCGGCTTGAGTTTCATGCCCGTGTGGGCCACCAGGGCGCCGCCGGGGGCTATGAGCTCGGTGAAGCGAGCGAAGCTCTCGAGATAGGCCTCTTCGGTGCCGTAGATGTCGAGATGGTCGGGGTCGGTGGCGGTGATCACGGCGATGTGGGGCCGCAGGTGGTGGAAGGAGCGGTCGTATTCGTCGGCCTCGGCCACGGTCCAGGGCGACGACGGGCTCAGCAGCAGGTTGCTGTCGTAGTTGCGCAGGATGCCGCCCAGGAAGGCGTTGCAGCCGCAGGAGCAGGTGTGGAGGATGTGGGCGGCCATGGCCGATGTGGTGGTCTTGCCATGGGTGCCGGCGAAGCACAGGGCGCGGCTGCCGCGGGTGATGATGCCCAGGGCCTCGGCGCGCTTGATCACGCGGTGGCCGGCGGCGCGGAAATACTGCATGATGGCCGACGATTCGGGCACGGCGGGGGTGTAGACCACCAGGGTGCCCTGCGGGTCGCGGAACGGGGCCGGGATGGCCGCGTCGGGGTCGTCGTCGTAGCAGAAGGCCACGCCCTCGGCCGTGAGGGCGGCCGTGAGCGGCGAGGGGGTGCGGTCGTAGGCGGCCACGTTGCGGCCCTGCGACAGGAAGTAGCGCTCGAGGGCGGCCATGCCTATGCCACCGCCGCCCACGAAGTATATGCGGGGATATTCGGGATTCATTTGCTGTGATTGGCTACAATGTTTTCGGCTATGTCTACGATGAGCTCGGCCGAGCGGGGCAGCGCCATGGCGGAGATGGCGGCGCTCATGGCCTCGCGGCGGGGTTCGTCGGCTATCAGGGCGGTGATGGCGGGCACGAGGGCGTCGCGGGCGTCGGCGTCCTCCACCATCACGGCGGCGTCGCGGGTCGTGAGGGCCAGGGCGTTGCGGCGCTGGTGGTCTTCGGTGACGTTGGGCGAGGGCACCAGCACCGTGGGCTTGCCCAGGAGCTGTAGCTCGCTGATGCTGCCGGCTCCGGCGCGCGACACCACCACGGTGGCGGCGCGGTAGGCCACGTCCATGCGGGCTATGAACTCGGTGGCGCGGGCGTCGCGGCGTCCGGCGGTCACGGCGGCGGCCAGGTCGGTGTCGCGGCGGCCCGTCTGCCACAGCAGCTGCGCGCCGGTGGCGGTGATGGCGTCGACGCCGGCGGCTATGGCGCGGTTGATGGTGGTGGCGCCCAGCGAGCCGCCCACCACCAGCACCAGCGGGCGCTCGGGGTCGAAGCCCAGCTGCGCGCGGGCCTGGGCAGGGGTGAGGTCGCATTCGAGCAGCGAGGCGCGCACGGGGTTGCCGGTGAGGTGGATGCGCTCGGCCGGGAAGAAGCGCTCGGTGCCCTCGTAGGCCACGCAGATGGCGTCGGCGCGTCGCGCCAGCAGCTTGTTTGTGACGCCGGGATAGCCGTTCTGCTCCTGGATGAGGGTGGGCACGCCCAGGCGCTGGGCTGCCTTGAGGGTGGGGCCGCTGCAGTAGCCGCCCACGCCTATGGCTATCTGGGGGCGGAAGTCGCGCACGGTCTTGCGGGCCAGGCGCATGCTCTTGAAGAGGCGGCGCAGCACGGCGATGTTGCGCCACAGGCGCTTGCGGTCGAAGCCTGCCACGGGCAGGCCCACGATGTCGTAGCCGGCGTCGGGCACGCGCTTCATCTCCATGCGGTCTTCGGCGCCCACGAAGAGTATTTCCACGGCGGGATTGCGCCGGCGCAGCTCGCCGGCGATGCTCAGGGCGGGGAAGATGTGGCCGCCGGTGCCGCCGCCGCTGATGATTGCTCGCTGAATGGGGGTATTGGTCATAGCTGTGTGGGGTTGTCGGTGCGGAGGTTTTCGGGCAGGCTCTGGAGCTCGATGGTGGCTGCCTCGGTGTCTTTGTCGCCGGTGCGGGCGGCGTGGCGGCTCACGCTGAGCATCACGCCGAAGGCCACGGAGGTGGCCAGCACGGAGGTGCCGCCCTTGCTGATGAGCGGCAGGGGCTGGCCCGAGACGGGGAAGACGCCGCTCACGATGGCCATGTGGAAGAGGGCCTGAATCACGACGTACAGGCCGCAGCCTATCATCAGGAAGCAGGCCGGGGTGCGCCGCAGCTGGGTGCCCACGTAGCCCGTGCGCAGGAATAGCCACAGATAGCACAGCAGCAGGAAGATGCTGAGCACCAGGCCGCATTCCTCCACCACGATGGCGAAGATATAGTCGCTGAAGGCCAGGGGCAGGCGGGCGTTTTCGCGCGACTTGCCGGGTCCCACGCCGGTGATGCCGCCGTGGGCCTGGGCTATGTAGCTGAGCTGCTCCTGCTTGTTGATGTCGGTGATGGGGTCGTTGTATTTGTTGAGGCGGAAGTGGCGCTCGAGGCGTCCTTTCCAGGTGCTGGAGCGGTCGGCTTCGTTGATGTCGCCCACGTCTTCGTGGTTGAGGCGCGCCACCTCGATGGCTGTCTGGGATGGCGGGGCGGCCTTGGCGGCCAGCACCTTCACGCCCATGCCTGCGCCGCCGATGAGGACGTAGACGCCCACCACGCACCAGAATTTCTTGCATCCCACGCCGCCTATGGCCATCATGGCCAGGCTTATGGCCATGAGCAGCAGGGTGTTGGTGAGGCCCTGCGTGAACAGCAGCGCTGAGCTCACGAGCGTGAGAATCACGCACAGCCGGATGCCGTGGATGGACACGTCGCGGCGGCCCTTCACCTGGTAGCGGCTCATGATGAGGGCCACGCCCAGGGCCACGGCCAGCTTGATGAACTCGGCGGGCAGAATCACCATGCCGGCTATGCGCATGCCGCGGCGGGCGCCGTTGATGGTGACGCCGGCCACCAGCACATAGAGCATGGCGGCGATGCTGCCGGCCACGAGCCAGGGGATGAACTTCACGATGTAGCGGTAGTGGAAGTGCTGGAGTATGAGCATGATGGCCAGGCCCATGACCAGAAACTGGGCATGGCGCACGATGGGGCCGTAGATGTCGTCGGGCCGCACTTCCTGGCTGGAGGCGCTGAAGAGCTCGATGATGGAGAAAATCAGGAGCACGATGTAGATGCCCCAGATGTGGTGGTCGGTGCGCACGCGGGGCCGGATGGCGTCGGCCTGCGCGGCGATTGCGGGAGAGGTGTCCATTGGCGGTGGTGTAGGGTGGTGTGAGGTGATTGGTTGGGGGTTGGGTGGGGAGTGGTCAGCGTTGGGGTTGTGTCTCGAGCACGCGCTGCTTGAAGCGGCGGCCGCGGTCTTCATAGCTTGTGAAGAGGTCGAAGCTCGCGCAGCATGGCGACAGCAGGATGGTGTCGCCCTCGTGGGCCAGGCGGCGGCATGTCTCGATGGCCTGGTCGAGGGTGTGGGTGGATTCCACCTGCACGTGGGGCGAGAAGAAGTCGACGATCTTCTCGTTGTGCAGCCCCATGGCCACGATGGCCACCACGCGGTCCTGCACCAGGGGCAGGATTTCGGAGTAGTCGTTGCCCTTGTCCTTGCCGCCCAGGATGAGGATGGTGGGGCCGTGCATGGCCTCGAGGGCGTAGAAGGTGGAGTTGACGTTAGTGGCCTTGCTGTCGTTGATCCAGCGCAGGCCGTCGCGGGTGATCACGGGCTCCAGGCGGTGCTCCACCGGGGCGAAGGTGTGGAGGCCTTCGGCGATGGCCTCGCGCGGTGCACCCATGGTGGTGGCGGCCAGGGCTGCGGCCATGGCGTTCAGGCAGTTGTGGGTGCCGGGCAGGCGCACGGTGTCGGCATACATCAGGGGCCGGCCCAGCAGCATGATTTCTTCGTCGCGCAGGCAGGCGTCGGCCTGGCGGGTGCAGGAGTAGGTGAGGTGCCGCGCGGGGGTGTCCTTGGCGGCGGCCTGCACGGTGGTCACGGGGTCGTCGGCCCAGGAGATGAAGGTGTCCGCGGGGCGCATGTTCTGAAGGATGCGCATCTTGGCGTCGATGTAGCGCTGCATCTCGCCGCCGTAGCGGTCGAGGTGGTCGGGGGTGATATTGGTGAGCACGGCGGTGTCGGCCCGGAAGTCGTACATGTTGTCGAGCTGGAAGCTGCTCAGCTCTATCACATACACGGCGTGGGGCTCGCGGGCCACCTGCCATGCCAGCGAGCGGCCTATGTTGCCGGCCGTGGAGGCGTCGATGCCGGCGCGGCTCAGCAGGTAGTGGGTGAGCATGGTGGTGGTGGTCTTGCCGTTGCTGCCGGTGATGCACACGGTGCGGGTGCCCTCCGGGAAGTAGCGGGCGGCAAACTCTATCTCGCTCACCACGTGGATGCCGCGCTCCAGCACGGCCTTCATCACCGGGGTGGTGTCGGCGATGCCGGGACTTTTCACCACCTCGTCGGCGGCCAGGATGCGGTCGAGCGAGTGGCCGCCCTGCTCCCATTCTATGCCCTCGGCGTCGAGCATGGCGGCGTAGCGCGGGGCCACGGTGCCGTAGTCGCTGAGAAACACGTTCATGCCCTTGTCGCGCGCCAGGATGGCTGCGCCGGTGCCGCTCTCGCCGGCTCCCAGAATCACAATGTTCTTCATATCAGCGTATTTTGAGGGTTACGAATGTCACCACCGCCAGGATGATGCCTATGATCCAGAAGCGCGTCACTATCTTGGCCTCCGGGATGGCCGTGCGGGGCCACTGGATGAGGGCCGGCCAGCGGCCGTCGCCGGGTTTCTGGAAGTGGTGGTGCAGGGGCGACATCTTGAAGATGCGCTTGCCGCCGGTGCGCTTGAAGTAGGCCACCTGGAGCACCACGGAGAGGTCTTCGATGTAGAAGAGGGCCACCAGGATGGGTAGCAGCAACTCCTTGTGTATCAAGATGGCGAACACGGCGATGATGCCTCCCAGCGTGAGCGAGCCGGTGTCGCCCATGAACACCTGCGCCGGGCTGGCGTTGTACCACAGGAAGCCCACGAGGGCGCCGATGAAGGCCGCCATGTACACCACCAGTTCGCCGCTGGCGGGCACATACATGATGTTGAGGTAGGCCGAGTAGATGAGGTTGCCGCCCAGATAGGCCATGACGGCCAGGGCCACGCCCGCCACGGCGCTCAGGCCGGCGCAGAGGCCGTCGAGGCCGTCGTTGAGGTTCGCGCCGTTGCTGGTGGCCGTGACGAAGAACATCACGAAGATGAAGAACACCACCCAGCCGCCGGTCTCGGCGTGGCGGCCCATCCAGCCCGTAAACCACGAGTAGTTGAAGTTGTTGTTCTTCACGAAGGGGATGGTGGTTTCGGGCGATTTCACTTCTTCGTCGCCGTAGACCACCTGCTCCACGCGCTGCGTGGACGAGTCGATGATTTCGTGGTTCTGCACTATCACCATGTCGGGGTTCAGATACATGGTGCCGGCCACGATGAGAGCTATGCCCACCTGTCCGAAGATTTTGTACTTTCCGCGGATGCCGTCCTTGTTGTGGCGGGTGAGCTTCTTGTAGTCGTCGAGGAAGCCTATGGTGCCCAGCCACAGCGTGGCCACGAGCATCAGCAGCATGTAGGGGTTGGCCAGGTTGCCCACGAGCAGGCAGGGCACCACGATGCTCAGGATGATGATGATGCCGCCCATGGTGGGGGTGCCTTTCTTGGCCTGCTGGCCCTCGAGGTCGAGGTCGCGGATGATTTCGCCCACCTGCATGAGCTGGAGGCGGCGTATCACGGCCGCGCCCACGAAGATGGCCAGGAGCATGGCCAGCACGAAGGCGGCGCCGGAGCGGAATGTCAGGTAGTCCATCAGTCGGGCGCCGGGCACGCCGCTGTTCTGGAGCAGTTGGAAGAGGTAGTATAGCATGGTGGATTAACGTTTGCTGAGGGCGTCCTTCACTTGCTCGGCGTCGTCGAAGTGGCGTCGCTCGGAGCCTATTATCTGATAGTTTTCATGTCCTTTTCCGGCCACGAGCACCACTCCGCCGGGCTCGGCGCTGCTGATGGCCAGGGCTATGGCGCGGGCGCGGTCGAGCTCCACGGTGGTGGCCAGGCGGGCGTCGTCGTCGAGGCCGGCGAGCATGTCGGCGGCGATGGCCGCGGGGTCTTCGCTGCGGGGGTTGTCGGAGGTGATGATGAGCATGGAGCTGCGCCGGGCGGCCTCGCGGGCCATCATGGGCCGCTTGCCGTGGTCGCGGTCGCCGCCGCAGCCACACACGGTGATGACGTCGGCATCCGCGCCGGCGGCCTGGCGGATGGTGTCGAGCACGTTGGCCAGCGCGTCGGGCGTGTGGGCATAGTCGACGATGGCGGTGATGCCGCCGCCGTGGAATGTCTGGAAGCGGCCGGCCACGGGGCGCAGGGCGCTCAGGTGGAGCAGCGCCTCGGCGGTGTCGCAGCCCAGCAGGCGCGAGGCGCCGTAGACGGCCAGCAGGTTCGAGGCGTTGAAGCGGCCGGCGAAGGGGGTGTGCACCTCGTGGCCGTCGATGCGGAGCTCCATGCCGTCGATGCGCTCTTCCACCACGGCGGCGCGGAAGTCGGTGGCGGCGGCGCGCAGGCCGTAGGTGTACACGCGTGCGCGTGTATTTTGTATAAGTACGCGCGCGTGCGAGTCGTCGGCGTTCACCAGCGCCCAGGCCCCGGCGGGCAGAGCGTCGAAGAACATGCGCTTGGCCTCGAGATAGGCCTGGAAGGTGCCGTGGTAGTCGAGATGGTCGCGGGTGAGATTCGTGAACACTCCGCCGGCAAAGGTGAGGCCGGCGATGCGCCGCTGGCTGCATGCGTGGCTGCTCACCTCCATGGCCGCGAATGTGCAGCCCTCGGCCACCATCTCGGCCAGCAGGGCGTTGAGCTCAAGGGGGTCGGGCGTGGTGTGGGTGGCGGGCACGGCGCGGGTGCCTATGCGGTTCACCACGGTGCTGAGCAGGCCGGCGCGCTCGCCGCCCATGCGGGCCATGTCGTAGAGCAGGGTGGCCACGGTGGTCTTGCCGTTGGTGCCGGTGACGCCCACGAGCGTGAGCTGCCGCGAGGGGTGGCCGTGCCATGCCGAGGCCAGCAGGCCCAGGGCCTCGGCCGTGTCCGGCACGCGCACGATGGCGGCGCGGGCCTCCACGGAGGGGTCGAGAGCGGCGTCGGCGGCACACACGATGGCTGCGGCGCCGGCCTCCACGGCCGCGGGAATGAAGCGGTGGCCGTCGACGGCCGTGCCGCGCAGGGCCACGAAGAGGCTGCCGGGGGCCACGCGCCGCGAGTCGGCGGTGATGTCGGCCAGCTCGGTGTCGCGGCTGCCGTGCAGGCTGTGGTCGCCTATATGGGGTAGCAATTCAGAGAGCTTTTTCATCAGAATTGGTTTAGATGGAGTGTCACTTTATGTCCTTTCGCGGCCTTGGTGGCGGGGGCGGGTTCCTGGGCCGTCACATAGCCCGTGCCGGTGAAGGCCACGTTGTAGCCGGCCTGCTCCAGGCGCACCACAGCCTCGCGCACGCCCAGGCCGCGCACGTCGGGCACGGTGCCGGCGGGCGTGTCGGCCGGTCGCTGTATCACGGTGGCGCGCGGCATGCCTATATAGTCGTGGATGCCGGCGGCGCGGTCTTCGCGGCAGGTGGCGTAGAGGGTGGGCCGGCCGGGGTCGGCGGGGGCGTTTTCGGAGATGTCGGAGTAGTTGTCGAGATAGCCGCGGGCGTAGAGCTTCAGGGCGGTGTTCTTGAGCACGGCGCCGGCAGTCACGGCCGGACCGTGGAGCGGTGGCCGCGGGTCGCTTATCACCACGATGCAGGTGTACTTGGGATTCTCGGCCGGGTAGAAACCGCAGAACGCCACGCGGTAGTGGCCTTCCTTGTAGCCCAGGGCCACGGGTCGCTTCTTGCCGTCCGGCCCCATGACGCTGTCGCGTTTCTGGCCCGGGCGCAGTTCGTTCACGATTTTTGCCGTGCCGGTCTTGCCGGCGATGCGCACCGTCTTGTCGCGCAGGAATTTGGCCGTGCCGCCCTCGCCGTAGACCACCTGCGTGAGCATCTCGCGCAGCAGGGCGGCGTTGCGGCGGCTCATGATGCTGTCGCGCACGTAGCTCACGGGGATGATGCTGTCGCGGCCGTCGCGGTCGCGCAGGGCCTTGACCAGGCGCGGGCGCACGAACTTGCCGTCGTTGGCTATGGCGTTGTAGATGGCGCAGGTGTAGAGCGGCGGTATCATGGTGCTGTAGCCGAAGGTCATGCGCGAGAGGGCTATCATGCCGCGGGCGTTGTTTTCGACGGTGGGGAAGTAGGGGCGGCGCTCGCGTGCGATGCCGGTGTTGAAACGGTCGAAGAAACCTATCTCGCGCAGGCGCTCGCGGAAGGCATTAGGGTTGTCCTCGTAGTGGGCGGCCACCAGGCGCGTCATGCCTATGTTGGAGGAGTACTCCAGGAAGCGGCTCACGGGCAGCGTGCCCGGCGAGTGGGTGTCGTGGATGGGGCGGCCGCCCTTGTAGGCGTAGCTGTAGCCTATTGGGAAGGTCTTGGTCACGGGCAGCGCGTAGCCGTCTTCCAGGGCCGGAATCATCGAGATGGCCTTCATCACCGAGCCCGGCTCATAGGCCAGCACGGCGCGGTTCATGGCCTCGATGTAGCGGCCCGGGTTGAGCGAGTCGCGCTCCAGGTTGGATATGGCCTTGATGTCGCCGGTGGCCACCTCCATTATCATGGCCGTGCCCCAGTCGGCATTGCTCTTCACGAGCATTTCGCCCAGTTCGCTCTCGAGGATGTCCTGCATGGTGATGTCGATGGTGGTGGTCACGGAGTAGCCGTGCTGGGGCTGCTCGATGGGCCACTTGGCCACGCGGTTCGTGAACAGCACTCGCTTGGCGCGGCCCGGCTTGCCGAAGAGCAGCGTGTCCAGGGCCTGCTCCAGGCCGGAGATGCCGTGCTGGTCGGGCAGGCCCGGCAGGTAGCCCACGCGGCCTATGCTAAGGCGGGCCATGTCGCCGTAGGGATACATGCGGCGCAGCACGGGCTCGATTTTCAGGCCGGTGCGGTTAGCGTTGCGCGTGCGGCGGAAGAAGGGGAAGCGCTTGAAGGCCTGGGCCACATTGAAGGGCACGTTGCGCACCAGGCGGTAGGTGCCGCTGCGGTCGGTGCGCGCCTTTTCCAGGGGCTGCGAGAGATAGCGGTGCCACTCGTCGCGCGAGCGCTGCGGGAAGTGCACGGCCAGGGTGTCGGCCAGCGAGTCGAGCGACTCCACGTATTGCTTGATCCAGAAATGCTTGGGCTTGAAGTCGATGCTCACGTCGTAGTAGTTCAGGTTCGTGGCCAGGATGGAGCCGTCGCATGCCAGGATGTCGCCGCGCAGCGGCGCTATGGGCGTGATGGTGTCGAGCTGCCGGCGTCCCTTGCTGTTCCAGGCATCGGCGTTTACCACCGTGGTGTTGACGAGCATGAACACGATCAGGGTCACCATCACCAGCACGATGGCCGTGACGATACCCATGTTGAGGATGATGCGGCCGCGGCGTCCGCCGTCGGCGCGCCGTGGTTTGGGAGTGTTGCTTGCGGGCTGTTCGTTGCTCATTTCCCTTCGGGCAGTTTAAAGGGTGGACGTTGCTGTATGCCCAGGCCCAGGCCCAGGGAGTCGACGCGGTGCTGCATGGTGGACTCGCGCGTGGAGCTCATGTAGGTGGAGCGCTCCTGCTGCAGCTCCGTGCGCACCACCTGCAGGCGGGTGCGCAGCGAGGCTATGGTCTCCATGCCCGTGACGCAGTCGTAGCGCACGGAAATGTTGATGAGTATGAGGCCCACTATCAGCAGCACGCCGAAGAAGTAGCGCTTGAAGATGCGGCTGGTCAGGAAGCTGCCGTGGAGCAGGTTGTCGAAGGCCACGCTCATGTGGCGGCGCGACGGGCGGGGTATCTGCGGCATCTTCATGATTCGGGGTCGTTTTTCACAGCCACGCGCAGCTTGGCGCTGCGGCTGCGGGGGTTGGCTTCCACCTCGGCCTCGTCGGGCACGATGGGTTTTGAGTTGAGCAGGCGCATGGGCGCGAGCGTGCGGCCGTAGAAATCCTTGTTTTCGGTGCCGTCGAGGTTGCCCGTGCGCATGAAGTTCTTGACCAGGCGGTCTTCGAGCGAGTGGTAGGTGATGATGGCCAGGCGTCCGCCGGGGCGCAGCACCTCGAGGGCCTGGGTGAGGAGCGAGCGCAGGGCGCCCAGTTCGTCGTTCACCTCGATGCGCAGCGCCTGAAACAGCTGCGCCATCTCCTTTTTCTGCTGGCGGGGGTTGAGGAGCGGTTCGGCCACGGCGCGCAGGGCCTCGACGGTGTCCACCGGCCCGCGGGCGCGGGCCTCGACGATGGCGCGTGCCAGGCGGGGCGCCTGGCGCAGCTCGCCGTAGAGGCGCAGCAGGCGGGTGAGTTCGTCGGCCGATGCCGTGGCCAGCAGGTCGGCCGCCGAGCGTCCGCCGCGGCGGTTCATGCGCATGTCCAGGGCGCCGTCCCAGCGGAAGGAGAACCCGCGGTCCGGGTCGTCGAAGTGGTGGAAGCTCACGCCCAGGTCGGCCAGCACGCCGTCCACCTGCGGCACGCCATAGTAGTCCATGAAGTTGCTCAGGTAGCGGAAATTGCTGTACACCATGGTGAAACGCGGGTCGTCCTTGGCCGGTGCGCGGCGCACGGCGTCCTCGTCCTGGTCGAAGCCGAAGAGGTGCCCCTCGGGCCCCAGGGCGGCGAGGATGGCCGCGGAGTGGCCGCCGCCGCCGTAGGTGGCGTCGACGTAGACACCCGCGGGGCGTATGTCGAGCGCTCCGATGGTTTGCGGCAGCAGTGCCGGTATGTGGTAAACGTCTTGATTCATAAGGAGATGCGAAATCGGCGCACGCGCTGCCGACATCTGCCACAAAGTTAGCGAAAAAACGCGAAAAAATTTACATTGCCAAATAAAAAAATCGCCCCAAAAATTAAAATAATTTACATTTGTAAATGTATTTTCAGCCCATCCCCCGCAACACTTCTCAAAAATCGCCGATTTTGAGAAGTAAAAGCACAATACTTCTCAAAAAACGCCATTTTTGAGAAGTAAAAGCCGAATACTTCTCAAAAAACGCCATTTTTGAGAAGTATTACTTCGTTTCCGTCACCGATTCGATAGGCATCGTGTCCGTGTCGCGGGCCGAATCAGAAACTCCTATGAAAAGATTCATCAGCGGAACGTTGATATAATAATGGGTGCGCCCAATCTTCACCTTATCTACCATTCCCGTCTCAACGAGGCCGTTGAGGTATCGCGTAGCGGTAGGGCGACTTATATCCAGCTCTTTTTCAAGGAATTCAACCTTTGTGTACGGGTGAAAGAACAAATTGTTCAAAAGCTCGTGGCGATATTGCTTGCCGAACTTGGGACGAAGAACGCTCTTGAAATCGGCCATGAGTTTTGAAATACCCTTTACGAGGCGGGTAGTCTCGATAGCAGTTTCCTCCACTCCTTTAAGCATGAACAAAATCCATGCTTCCCATTCGCCGGCATTATCCTCTTGCTTGTCTCTTATCGCCTGTATCAGTCGGTAGTACTCACTTTTGTTGTGAGTGATGTAACGGCTCAGATATAGTATGGGCAAATCCAGCCTACCGGTGAGAACGAGATATAGCACGCAGATTATTCTACCCGTGCGACCGTTTCCATCATAAAAGGGATGTATGCTCTCAAATTGGTGGTGGATGATAGCCAGTTTTATCAACGGGTCGAGGTCGGAAATCCGGTCGTCGTTGATGAAATTTTCAAGATTATCCATCAGCTCAAGAATCGTCTGTTTGTCTTGAGGCGGAGTGTATACCACCGTACCGTCAGTGCGCTTCAGCTCCGTACCGGGAACGCTGCGGAAGCCTGCCGAGTTGTGTTCGAGCGCTGTCTGGATTTCCTTAATTACAGAAGATGTGAGCACGCCCTTGCTTTTTACGAGATGAAAACCGTGCTCGAGGGCTTCACGATAATTCAGAACCTCTTTTGTTGCAGCGTTTACCACAAAATCGGAAATTGTGGCTGCAGCCCCCTGGTACAAATCATCCTGAGTAGTAACTATATTCTCTACTTCAGAGCTGTCTTTCGCCTCCTGGAGCGTAAGGGTGCTCACAAGGATGTTTTCATTAGGAATAGTGAGGGCAATACCTTTCAACTCAGCAAGACGCCTGTTTGCCTGGTTTAACTGCTTGAGAATTTCCTTTGTCTCCAAGTCAAAGGAAAGAGGCAGACGGGGGATGCTGTAAGTATTGGTCATTAGCTGTAGGTCAAAAAGTTTTATATTGCAAAAATAGTTATAATTTTTATAATGGCATAGCAGTAAGGCGATTTTCCGGTGAAAGGGTTGGGAATAAGGAAAGAATGAGTTATCTTTGCGCATTGATAAATGACTGCTATGGAGAGAAAGATTTTTGCAATGATATTGATGCTGGCTGCTGCCGTGTGGGGCCGGGCCGCCGAGCAGGACAGCATCACCCTTTACGGCCGCGTGAAAGAGGCGGCCTTCAAGCGCGACCTGCTCAACGCCCGGGTGCTGGTCTATGATTCCACGGGCAACCTGCAGCAAACCATCCCCACAAACCAGGGCTTCAAGTGGAACGGCCACGACGTCGACACCACCTCGGCCTTCTGGTTCAATGTGCCCAGGGTGGATTCCACCTATGTGTACGACGTGGTGTGCGACGGCTACAAGGACCAGACGGTGTCGTTTCACCTCGAGAAACCCGGGCGCCGCGAGCGCTACCGCGACATGCCCGTGGTGTATATGGAACGCGCGCCGCGACAGCTCAACGAGGTGACGGTGGTGACATCGAAAATCAAGTTCTACAACAAGGGCGACACCATCGTCTACAACGCCGACGCCTTCGACCTGGCCGAGGGTTCGATGCTCGACGCCCTCATCGCCCAGTTGCCGGGCGCCGAGCTCTCGAGCGACGGCCAGATCAAGGTCAACGGCCAGTTCGTGGAGTCGCTACTGCTCAACGGCAAGGAGTTTTTCGACGGCAACAACAACGTGATGCTCGAAAACATCGCGGCCTACACCGTGAAGGACATCAAGGTCTACGAGGGCCAGACGCTACAGGACAAGCGCAAGGGCGACGACTCGCAGCCCAAGGTGCTCACCATGAACGTGCAGCTCAAGAAAGAATACAGCGTGGGGTGGATTCTCAACGCCCAGGCCGGCTACGGCACCAGCGACCGCTATCTCGGGCGCCTATTCCTGAGCCGCTTCAGCCCCACCACGCGCCTGTCGCTCGTGGCCAACGTGAACAACCTCAGCGACAACCGCAAGCCCGGCAAGGAAGACACCTGGACACCCGACGAGTTGCCCGACGGCACCCGCAAGGTGCTCAGCACCGGTGTGGACTACAACTATGAAGACGCCGAGGAAACCACGAGCCTGCAAGGCAACGTGAACTTCAACAGCACCATAAACAACACCGAGCGCACCACCTCGCTCATCAATTTCCTGCCCGGCGGCGACACCTACGAGCAGTCCTACGGCCGCAACCGCGACCGCGAGACCGTCCTCAGCACCCTGCACCACTGCTGGCTGCAGCGCGGACGCATGACCTATATCGGACAGGTGCGCGCCAGCTACAACGACATAAAGAATGCCGGCTCGGCGCTCTCGGGCGCTTTCGACGGCGACCCCGGCGCGCTATCGCCCGAGATTCTCGACGGGCTATTCTCCGGCAGCTCAACGGAGCTGGAAGAGAAGGTGATAAACCGCGTGGAGACACGCTCCGACACGCGCCGCAAGGCCTGGCAGGTGTCGGCCACGCCCTACGTGGGCGTGAAGCTGCCCGGCAATGCCGACCGCCTCTCGCTGGAGTTCACCGCGAGCTACAGCTCCACCCGCGAGGAGCTGTGGAACGACTACGACGTGCGCTACGGCGCCGGCTCCTCGGAAGCCGACGTGAGGCGCCGCAACTTCAACGACCGCAAGCCCGACCACAAGCTGCAGCTCACCGGCCAGCTCACCTACAGCACCACCGTGCTCGACCAGAATGTGGGCATAGTCTACTCCTACACCCACATCGACCGCGTCAAGGACTCCTACACCTACGCCCTCGAGCGCCTGACCGACATGGGCGTCTACGGCGTGCTGCCCGCCGGCTATGCCGCCGCCTTCGACCCGGCCAACAGCTACACCTCGCACACCATCCAGAACTCCCACGCCATACTGCCCTACATCTACGGCTGGCACGAATTCGAGGGCAAGAGCTACCTGCAGGTGGTGGTGCGTCCGCAGCTCACCTTCGACCACCGCGACTTCACCTACGAGCGCGAGGGCCACACGTCGCATATCACCCCCCACTACTTCACGGTGAACCTCAACTCCATTTTCTCCGCCATGGTGGAGTGCGGCCTCAAGAAAAAAGAGGGCGAGGCCTATCGCTACGCCCACACCCTGCGCTACAGCTACCGCTGCGTGCCCACGCTGCCCGACCTCTTCGACATGGTGGACGCCGTGAACGACGCCGACCCCATGAACATCTACCTGGGCAACCCCGCGCTCAAGGCCGAGCTGCGCCACAGCCACCTGCTGCGATGGGAGCTCAAGCCCTTCTCTGAGAATCTCAACAACGAGCTCTACCTCAGCTATTCCCACACCACCCGCGCCCTCACCCGCGGCTTCAGCTACGACACCGCCACGGGCGCGCGCTACAACCGCATGTACAACGTCGACGGCAACCGCTCCGCCGCCGTCACGAACGACCTCACGTGGCAGTTCGGCCGCCGCAAGCAGTGGTCGCTCGCCGCCACCACCGACGCCTCAATCGCGCGCCTCAACGACATGATAGGCGTCGACATCCTCGACCCGGTACCCACCAGCGTGAACAACAGCGAGATATCCCAGAAGCTGCGCCTCACCTGGCAGATAGGCGGCCAGATGCTCAAACTGCGCGGCGACTACACCTTCCGCCACACCACATCGGCCCGCGACGGCTTCAGCACCCTCGACGCCCACCACTACAACTACGGCATCTCCGGCGTGTTCAAGCTGCCGGCCGGTTTCGGCGCCTCCACCGACTTCGTGTGCTACACGCGCCGCGGCTACGGCTCGCCGCAGCTCGACACCACCGACCCCGTGTGGAACCTGCGCATCACCTACGCGCCGCCGCGCTCCAGCCACTGGGTGTTCATGGCCGACGCCTTCGACCTGCTGCACAGCCTGTCGAACGTGAACTACGCCGTCTCGGCCACCGGCCGCACCGTGAGCTACACCAACGCCCTGCCGCGCTATTTCATGCTCTCCGTGCAGTACAAGCTCAACATCCAGCCCCGGAAATAAGAGCCTGTCCCATAAAATATGTTAACGCTGAGGCGGCCATCCATTGGCATGTTCGTCCGTGCTCTTCGGTCGTGTACGTCAAGTACACTCCCTCATCACACGAACAACTCTGCTCAATGGCTGACCGCCTCAGCGTTAACATATTTTATGGGACAGGCTCTTAGGCCCCCCGGGGCCGGAAAAAGTTTGTCTCCGGGTGTCCGCCATGCGCCCGATTGTGGCAACGCGGCCGGCGCAGGAGCCGTATCTTTGCGGCGCAATCCTGCAATCTCTAAATGTTTGTCTCGTATGAATCACGATGTGGTTATGGCTGCGCGCACCATCATGGCGGCGGTGGGCGGAGCTTTTCTCTCGGTGGCCCTGCCGGTGCTGCCCTATGCCGCCGTGTGCTCGCTCATGGTGGCGGCCGACACCTTCACTGCCTGGCGCCTGGGGCGCCGCGTGGCGCGCAAGACCGGCCGGCGCGCCGCCGGCAAGCTGCAGAGCTGCCGCCTGGCCGCCGCGCTGGGCACCCTGGGGCGCGTCTACGGCCTGTTGCTGCTGGCGGCCGCCGTGCGCCGCGTGATACTGCTGCCTGATGTGACGCTCGACATCGTGCGCGCCTGCGCCGCGGCCGTGTGCCTGTGGCAGGCGCTGTCGATGCTCGAAAACGAAGCCTCGTGCAGCGGGGCTCTCTGGGCGCGCATCGCCCGCCGCTGGCTCATCGACAAGACCGAGCGCCACACGGGCATTTCGCTCGACGAATTGCACGACGATGCCCGCATCTGACAAAAAATTCGTAACTTTGCACATTATTAATTGTAAAATCATAATCACTCTCATATATGGCTCTTAAATGTGGCATTGTGGGGCTGCCCAACGTGGGCAAGAGCACCCTGTTCAACTGTCTGTCGAATGCCAAGGCGCAGTCGGCCAACTTTCCTTTCTGCACCATCGAACCGAACGTGGGCGTAATCAGTGTGCCCGACGACCGCCTTACGCGCCTCGTGGAGATGTGCAACCCCCGCTCGGTGGTGCCCGCCACCGTCGAGATCGTCGACATCGCCGGCCTCGTCAAGGGTGCCAGCCGCGGCGAGGGCCTGGGCAACAAGTTCCTGGCCAACATCCGCGAGACCGACGCCATCCTGCACGTGCTGCGCTGCTTCGACGACGACAACATCACCCACGTCGACGGCTCCGTCGACCCCGTGCGCGACAAGGAGATAATCGACTATGAGCTGCTGCTCAAGGATATGGAAACCATCGACGCACGCCTGGCGCGTACCATCAAGCAGGCCCAGACGGGCGGCGACAAGGTGGCCCGCATGCAGGCCGACGTGCTCCAGCGCATCAAGGAGGCCCTGGAGCAGGGACGGCCGGCGCGCAGCGTGAGCTTCGACACGCCGGACGAGCAGAAATTCGTGCGCGAGCTCTTCCTGCTCACGTCGAAGCCCGTGCTCTACGTGTGCAACGTCGACGACGCCAGCGCCGCCACCGGCAACGCCTATGTCGACGCCGTGCGCCGCGCCATCGCCGACGAGGGCGCCTCGCTCATGATCATCGCGGCCCAGACCGAGAGCGAGATAGCCGAGCTCGACACCTACGAGGAGCGCCGCGAGTTCCTGGAGTCCATCGGGCTGGAGGAGAGCGGCGTGGCGCGCCTCATCCGCGCCGCCTACGCCCTGCTCGACCTGCAGACCTACTTCACCGCCGGCCCCGACGAGGTGCGCGCCTGGACCTTCATCCGCGGCAGCAAGGCGCCGCGCTGCGCCGGCATCATCCACACCGACTTCGAGAAGGGCTTCATCCGCGCCGAGGTGATCAAGTACGACGACTACGTGGCCCTGGGCGGCGAGACGGCCGTGCGAGAGGCCGGCCGCATGGGCGTCGAGGGCAAGGACTATGTGGTGCAGGACGGCGACATCATGCATTTCCGCTTCAATGTGTAGCAGAGGTTGAAACTTATCGGCGCCACGGGCGTTATAAGGGAAAAGAATAACCAAAATACAGTATATGACCTCTTTTGAAGAACTGGGCGTGATGCCCGAGCTGCTCCGTGCCGTGGCCGACATGGGCTTTGAAAACCCGATGCCTGTGCAGGAGCAGGTGATTCCCGAACTCCTTGGCGAGAGCCGCGACCTCGTGGCCCTGGCGCAGACCGGCACGGGCAAGACCGCAGCCTTCGGTCTGCCGCTGCTGCAGCTCATCGACCCCTCCCACCGCTACCCCCAGGCACTGGTGCTCGCCCCCACGCGAGAGCTGTGCCTCCAGATTGCCGGCGACCTGGCCGACTATTCCAAGTATATGCCCGATGTGGAAGTGCTGCCCGTCTACGGCGGCTCGAGCATCGAGAGCCAGATTCGCGCCCTCAAAGCCGGCGTGCAGATAATCGTGGCCACCCCCGGCCGCCTCATCGACCTGATAGGCCGCGGCGTGGTGAGCCTCGACCGCGTGCACACCGTGGTGCTCGACGAGGCCGACGAGATGCTCAACATGGGCTTCGTCGACAGCATCAACGACATCCTCGACCATGTGCCCGACGACCGCAAGCTGCTGCTCTTCTCGGCCACCATGCCGGCCGAGGTGGCCCGCATAGCCAAGCGCTACATGCGCGAGCCCAAGGAGATAGTGGTGGGCACCCGCAACGAGGGCGCCGCCAACGTGCGCCACATCTACTATATGGTGCCTGCCCGCGACAAGTATGCCACCCTCAAGCGCGTGGCCGACTACAACCCCGATATCTACGCCATCATCTTCTGCCGCACGCGCCGCGACACCCAGGAGGTGGCCGACGCCCTCATCCACGACGGCTACAACGCCGACGCCCTGCACGGCGACCTCTCGCAGCAGCAGCGCGACCTCACGATGCGCAAGTTCCGCGACCGCGTGACGCGTCTGCTCGTGGCCACCGACGTGGCCGCCCGAGGCCTCGACGTGGACGACCTCACCCACGTGATCAACTACGGCCTGCCCGACGACACCGCCGTCTACACCCACCGCTCGGGCCGCACCGGCCGCGCCGGCAAGCACGGCACCAGCATCGCCATCATCCACTCGCGCGAGAAGGGCCGCCTGCGCGAAATCGAGCGCATCATAGGCAAGAAATTCGAGCACAAGGACGTGCCCACGCCCGAGCGCATAATCGAGCGCCAGCTCTACTCGCTGGCCGACCGCATCGAGCGCGTGGCTGTAAAGGACGACGAAATCGACCGCTACGTGCAGGGCGTGGAGAAGAAACTCTCGTGGCTCTCCACCCACGACCTGGTGAAGCGCGTGCTCTCGCTGGAGTTCAACCGCCTGCTCGACTACTACAAGGACGCCCCCACCATCGAAAACATCAGCGACACCCCCGAGCGAAAGAAGCGCCACGAGGCGCCCGCCGATGCCCGCGACAAGGACCGCCGCACGGCCGACCGCGGCATGGCCCGCATCTACGTGAACGCAGGCAAGAACGACGGCTTCTATGCCGGCAACCTCATCGACATGCTCAACCACACGGTGCAGGGTCCGCGCGTGGACGTGGGCCGCATCGACCTGATGCCTGGCTACTCGCTCTTCGACGTGCGCAAGGCCGACGCCGGCCGCGTCGTGAGCGCCCTCAAGGGTGCCGACTTCCTGGGCAAGCGCCTCTTCAGCGAGGTGGCCGACCCGGACAAGGACTATGCCCGCGCTTCCGGCCGCAAGAGCCGCGACGCCGCCGAGGCACCCGCAAAAAAACGCAAGAAAAAATGAGATTGAAACCCCTCATCCTGGCGGCCGCCCTGGCGGCTGCCGCAGCGCAAGGCGCGGTCGCCCAGCAGGCGGCTGCGCCGCTGAGCGCTACCATGACGGCCCGCGACGCCGGCTCGGCGCAATGGTTCTTCGCCATGGCGCCGGACGACGTGCTGCCCCTGCTGCCGGCCAATACGCGCCTCGACATGCTCGACTACTACAACAGCGGCATGCAGCGGCCGTCGCGCAACGAAGCCGGCGGCATGGCCATGGTGACGTCGTCGGCCGACAGGCGCCTCACCTTCGAGGCCGGCGACAGCTGCAGCTACGAGTTGGCCGTGTTCACCGCCCCGGCCGACACTCTGGTGGCCCTTATCGAAACCGTGCGCTATCCCATGGCCGACAGCCGCATAGAGTGGTACGACTCGCGCTGGCGCCCCGTCAAGGCTCCCGTGGCCGCGCCAGCCCTGAAGCAGTGGCTCACGCGCGATGGCGCGCGCCATCGCGCCGAAGTGGAAGAAGCTATTCCTTTCATCACGGCCTCAATCACGGCCGACCCTGCCACCCGCACCATCACCTACACCCGCACCATCGACAGCTACTTCCTGCCGTCCGACACTCCCGCCGCCCTGCGCTGGCTCCGCCCCTCCCTCCAGCAGAAACTGAAATAGCTGAAATAGCTGAAATAGCTAAAATAGCTATGATAGCTATCCCCTTTATCAGGGATGCAGCTCGAGGACGAAGCGGGCGCCGGAGGTGTAGGTGTCGTCGACGCGCAGGGTGCCTTTCATCTTGGTGGCCAGGAGGGCACAGATGGGCAGGCCCAGGCCGTCGCCGCGGGTGAGGTCGCGCACGGCGGAGAAGGGCTTGAACAGCGTTGCGAGCTGCTCGGGGTCGATGGGCGCGCCGGTGTTGGACACGATGAACTGGATGTTGTGCGGGCCGCGTTTCTTGGCCTCGAGGGTGATTTTGCCGCCGGCGGGGGTGTAGATGGCGGCATTGTCGAGCAGATGGGTCAGCACATGGGCCAGGGGCTCCTCGCTCAGGGGGGCGCTCACTTTGGGTGCGTCGACCACCACTTTCACGTCGGGCTTGACCTTTGAGTCGATGCCTGCGGCGATGCCCTGGCAGAACTTGGCTATGTCCGTGGGCTCGGTGGGATAGATCTCGGCGAGCGATGCTTCCAGGGCCGAAAGCTCCTGGATGTGGCCCGTGAAGCCGCGCAGGGCCTGCACGGCGGGCAGCTCGGACGGCAGGGTGTCGAGCGTGGGCTCGAGCTGGGCCGAGATGTTGGAGATGAATTTGGTTTTCAGTTCGTTGTGGGCCTGCACGGTCTCAATCTGCTTTTTCTGGCGGCGGCTCAGGGCAATGAAGCGCAGCAGCACGATGGCTCCGATGACGAGCACGGCGGCCAGGATGGCGGCCAGCACGCACAGCCCCACGATTATGGCCGTCTTGGCCGTGATGGTGCTGTCGCGGTCGGCAATATCGGCGCGTGCCTGCTCGAGCTGCTGCTCCAGCGATGCCGCGCGGGCGTCGGACTTCACGGCGGCCACGGAGTCGGCCCACGCCACGTATTTCTCGTAGGTGCGCGAGATGAGGCGTGCGTTGCCGGTGCGCGAGGCCATGTCTATGAGGTCCTTGTAGCAGCGGTCGGCCTTGTCGTAGTCGCTGCGGGTGGCGTAGAGGGCGATGAGGCGGTTGACGGCGGCGTCGCCTTTGTCGGACTGTCCGAACATGTAGTATTGCTGGGCCGATGCTGCCAGCAGGTCGATGGTGAGGGTGCTGTCGGCGGCCTGTTTCGCCCACGACTGCATGCGCTCGAGCTGCTCGGCGGCTTTGTCGGGCTTGCGCAGCTTCAGGTAGATTTTCTGGCGCTCGCGGGCCAGGGGATAGTGCAGGGCGGGCAGGCGGGTGGCCTTGTCGTCCTCGCGTGCGTTGAGGGCGGCGTCGGCGGCGTTGAGGATGTCGAAGGCCTCCTTGTAGTAGTTCTCGCGGTGGTAGAGGGCGGCCACGTTCACGGCAGCCGGGATGGCCTTCTCCACGTTTCCTTCTTTCTGAAACGCCTGATAGGCCTGTAGATAGAGGTAGCGGGCCTTGATGTATTCGTCGGCGGCCATGGCCTGCTCGGCCTGGGTGTAGAGCGACTGTCCGCGGCTCTCGGCATGGGCGGCGATGCCTAAAACGGCCACTGCCAGCAAAATAAATATGCGTTTCATAGAAGGAGAAAGAAAAATCGGTTTATTTTATGAGAACAGTTTTTGTATTATAGCGCAGGCTTTAACGGCCAAGCGACCACAAAGATAGTAAAAATTACAAAATATCTGAGAATTATTTGTAACTTTGCGGCGGATATCCCCCCGGGGGGCGATGTCCATCGAGAGTACATTAATATAGTTAGGGGTGCTCCGGCGGCCGAAAGGCTCCGGGGCTGAGATCACACCCTTTGAACCTGAACCGGGTAATACCGGCGTAGAGAAAACAAAAGTATGAGCCAAAGACTCTTTCTTTCGGCCGTGGCGGCTGTGTGTGCCGCCGTGGCTGCCCGTGGCGCCGAGGCGCCGCAGGCCGGCGACAGCTCCGTGGTGGAGCTGCGCAGTGTCGAAGTAGTGGCCAACCGTGCCGACAGCCGCACTCCCGTGGCCTTTTCGGACCTTAACGCACGCGAAATCAAGCGCGTGAACGACGGCCGCGACATTCCCTTCCTGCTCGAAACGCTTCCTTCCGTGGTGACCACCGGCGATGCCGGCGGCGGCATAGGCTATTCCGGCCTGCGCGTGCGCGGCACCGATGCCTCGCGCATCAACATCACGGCCAACGGCGTGCCCATCAACGACAGCGAGAGCCACAACGTGTACTGGGTGAACATGCCCGACCTGGCATCGTCGCTGCGCGACCTGCAGCTGCAGCGCGGCGCCGGCACGTCGACCAACGGCGCGGGCGCCTTCGGCGCATCCGTGAACATGATCACGGACGCCCCCTCGTTCGACCCCGGCGCGGAGGTGAACCTGAGCTACGGCTCGTACAACGCCAACAAGCAGACAATCAAGGTGCAGAGCGGCCTGCTGGGCGACCACTGGAGCCTCGACGCCCGCCTGAGCCACGTGGGCAGCGACGGCTACATCGACCGCGCCTACTCGCGCCTGTGGAGCTACATGGGCCAGCTTGCCTACACCAACGGCGGCACCATGCTGCGCCTGCTGGCCTTCGGCGGCAAGGAGCAGACCTATATGGCCTGGGACTACGCCTCGAAGGAGGAAATGGAGGAATACGGCCGCCGCTACAACCCCTGCGGCAAGTACACGGCCGACGACGGCTCGACGGCCTACTATCCCGACCAGTTCGACCACTTCGTGCAGCACCACGTGCAGCTCATCGGCTCCACGCGCCTGAGCGACCGCTGGCGCCTGAACGCCACGCTCCACTACACCAAGGGCGACGGCTACTACAAGCAGTACAAGACGCGCCGCACGCTGGTGGAATACGGCCTTGAGCCCTTCCTCGGCCCCGACGGCGAAATGGTGAAGAAGAGCGACCTCGTGCGCCTGAAATACAACGACAACGACTTCGGCGGAGCCATGGTGGCCGCCAACTACGAGAGCACGCGCCTGAACGTGACGCTGGGCGGCGCCGCCAACTATTTCCGCGGCAACCACTTCGGCCAGGTCGACTGGGTGCGCAACTACCTGGGTCCCATCAACCCCCTGCAGGAGTACTACCGCAACAAGGGCTGCAAGAGCGACGTAAATGTCTATGCCCGCGCCGACTACGCCTTGGGCGCCGGATTCTCGGCCTTCGCCGACCTGCAGTATCGCCACATCCACTACACCATCCGCGGCGTGAGCGACAACTACGACTGGAACACCGAGTCGCCCGCCGCCCTCGACATCCTGCGCCGCTACGACTTCTTCAACCCCAAGGCCGGCCTCACCTACATGCGCGGCGCCCACCGCGCCTACGCCTCGTGGAGCGTGGCCCACAAGGAGCCCGTGCGCGACAATTTCACGGACGGCGACCCGCAGCACTATCCCACGGCCGAGCGCCTCTTCGACTACGAGGCCGGCTACAGCTACACGGGCCACGTGTTCAGCGCCGGGGTGAACCTCTACTACATGGACTACAAAGACCAGCTCGTGGCCACCGGTCAGCTCTCCGACACGGGCAACCCGCTGAGCGTGAACGTGCCCCGCTCCTACCGCATGGGCGTGGAGCTGCAGGCCGGGCTGAAACCCGTGGAGTGGTTCGACTGGCAGATCAACGCCACGCTGTCGCGCAACCGCATCCGCGACTTCGTGCAGTACATCTATGAAGAGGGCTGGGCCAACCCCATCACCCGCGACCTGGGCGACACCCCCATAGCCTTCTCGCCCTCGGCCGTGCTGCACAACGCCTTCAACTTCAAGGTGGCCGGCCTGGACGCCTCGCTCACATCGCGCTACGTGTCGGCCCAGTACATGGACAACGCCCGCACCCCCGAGGCACGCCTCGACGCCTACTTCGTGAGCGACCTGCGCCTGGCCTACACCTTCACCCGCATTCCCTCGGTCAAGAGCCTCACGCTGGGCGTCACCGTCTACAACCTGTTCAACGAAAAGTACTGCAACAACGGCTATGCCGGCACGGAGTACTACGTGGACGACGCCGGGCAGAAAGTGATATACAGCTACGCCGGATTCGCCGCCCAGGCTCCCACCCACGTGATGGCCACCGTAAACGTAAAATTCTGACCCCGCATTGTTCAACGCTCTTGAAATACTCGGATTGTGCGTGGGGCTCCTCTACCTCTGGTGGGAGTACCACGCCAATCCCCGCATGTGGCTGGCATCGGTGATCATGCCGGCCATTTCCATGTGGATCTACTTCGGCAAAGGCCTCTATGCCGATTTCGGCATCAACATCTACTACCTTGTAATCGCCGTCTACGGCTACGCCCGCTGGACGCGCCGCGGCAGCCGCGAGGACAGCGAGGGGAAGAAGCCCGACCCGCGGCCCGTGACCCACATCACGCCCCGCGCCGCCGCCGCGGCCACGGCTTTCTTCGCCGTGCTGTGGGCAGCCCTGTGGGCCTTCCTGGAATATTGCACGGACAGCACCGTGGCGCCCTACGACGCCTTCACCACGGCCCTGAGCATCGTGGCCATGTGGCTGCTCGCCCGCAAGTATGCCGAGCAGTGGCTGGCCTGGATAGCCGTCGACGCCGTGTGCGTGGGCCTCTACATCTACAAGGGCATCCCCTTCTACGCCGTCCTCTACGCCGTCTACACGGTGATAGCCGTGTTCGGCTACCGCAAGTGGCTGCGCCTCATCCCCCGCAAGGGCTGAGGCGGAGCTTTGTCTCCTGGCATCGGCCTCAGAGGTTGCGCAATATCCACCAGGCCGCGATGGCCGCGGCTATGCCCAGGATGAAGGCAGGGGCGCGGAGCACCCGTGCCACGCCGGCCGGGAGATGGTCTTCGGCGGCATAGGCCGCGGCCAAGGGCACGGCGAAGAACAGGGCCGCGTTGTAGTGCCAGGCCTCGGCCACGCGGCCGTGGAGCAAGGCATGGAGGGCACGCTGGGTGCCGCAGCCCGGGCAATCGTAGCCCGTAATGGCCCGCAGCAGACAGCGCGGAGCCGTGCCACCGGCCGCCGGGTCCACATTATAATAATATATACACAGAGCGGCCGCCGCCACAGCAATGGCAGCAGCCGCTCCGCGGTTTATGCGGGCAGGTATCACAGCATCGAAAGCATGCTCAGGGGCAGGCCCACGATGCCCAGCGTGATGGAGATGATCACGAGCCACTCGGTGGCGTGCGACATGCGGCGCGCGCCCTCGTAGTCGCCACGGTTGTAGCGGGTGTTGGTGATGGCTCCGCACACGATGGCCGCGATGCTGAAGGGGGTGCAGCAGCACAGCGTCAGCACGATGCTCCACACCAGGAATGTGGCCGGGCGGCGGGGCGCTTCGGCTGTTTCGGCGGGATGCACGGTGGCGGCATAGGCGGCGCGGGCAGGCCCGGCGGCGCTCACCGTCTCGATGGTTTCCTCCACCACCTCGGCAGGCTCGGGCTCGCCGGCGGCAGCGGGAGCTGCGCCGCCGTAGAGCGGAGCCAGCGCGGGCGCCTGGCAGGCGGGCACCCACTGCGGCAGGCCCTCGTACCACACGGGCGTGGCTGCCGGCAGGCGCATGGCCTCGAGCTGCTCCAGGGTGTAGGGGCCCTGCTGCACGCCGTTGATATGAATCCAGATCTTCATGTTCAGAAGCACTTGGTTTCCTCGCCCAGGATGCTGGTGAGGAGGTTATTGGCCAGGCTGCTGGCGCCTATGCGGAAATACTCGTTGGTGAGCCACTTCTCGCCCAGCACTTCCTTGACGATGCAGTAGTAGCGCACGGCCTCGTCGGTGGTGCGCACGCCGCCGGAAGCCTTGAAGCCCACCATGTTGCCGGTCTTCTCGAAGTACTCGCGGATGCACTGGCACATCACGTAGGCAGCCTCGAGCGAAGCGCCGGGATAGCCCTTGCCGGTGGAGGTCTTCAGGAAGTCGGCGCCGCTGTAGAGGGCCAGCACCGAGGCCTTCTTGATGTTCTCGGCGGTGGCCAGGGCTCCGGTCTCGAGAATCACCTTCATGCGGGCGTCGCGGCAGGCGTGTTTCTGCTCGATGATTTCGTCGCACACCTCCTCATAGTCGCCGTCGAGGAAGTTGCCCAGGTTGAGCACGATGTCGATTTCGTCGGCGCCGGCCTCGACGGCCAGTGCGGTCTCGGCCACCTTCACCTCGATGAAGGTCTGCGACGAGGGGAATCCGCCGCTCACGCAGCACACGTCCACGTCGCTCACGTCGAGCACCGTGCGCACCACGGCGGCGAAGTTGGGGTAGGTGCAGATGGCGGCCACGTTGGGCAGGTCGGGGTGCTCGTCGTCGAAGGTGTTCACGCGCTCCACGAAGGCGGCCACGCTCGAGGGCGAGTCGGTGGCGTTGAGGGTGGTGAGGTCGACGGTGTTGAGCAGGAACTTGTGCACCTCGGTGGTGTTGCATGCGTCGAAGTTATCGTTCACGATTTTGTCTACGGCGGCCTTTACGGCAGCGTCGTCGGCCACTACGCTGCTGGCAGCGATGGCGTCGTTGTATTTGTCGCTCATACGTGTATAGATTATTGATTTTTCAGTTTCGGGTTATTGATGTGTCGCGATGCGTCGCGGGCGGTTTTCTTTTCGAGGGTGGCGCGGAAGGCGTCGGCCAGGTCGGTGCCCGTCTGGTTGGCCAGGGCCATCAGCACCCACAGCACGTCGGCCAGTTCGCCGGCCAGTGCGTCGGGGTCTTCGCCGGGCTTGAAGCTCTGGTCGCCGTAGCGTCGTGCCATGATGCGCGCCACCTCGCCCACCTCCTCGGCCAGGACGGCCATGTTGGTCAGGGGCGAGAAATAGCGCACGCCGGTGGTGGTGATCCACCGGTCCACCATGTGCTGGGCGCTGCGCAGGCCTATGTCGGCGCTCTCCTGCGTCATATCACTTTCCGGCCAGGATGTCGAGCACCGTGGGGGTGATCATGTCGTTGTTATTGAGGCCCTTGAAGCGGTCGGCACCCACGCCCACGGCAAAGAGGGGCACCACGTTGCCGGTGTGGCTGTTGGATGTGAATCCGTAGCCGGCCTTTTCGTTCACCAGGCCGAGCACGGCCACGGAGAAGGCGTCGAAGCTGGCGTAGAGCGTCTTCTGGTCTTCGGAGTTGCGCTTCTCGAAGGTGTCGGCGAACATTTCCTTAAGCTTCTGCTCCTCGGCTTCGCTCACGGGGATGGCCGTGAACAGGCCGAAATCGGCCTCGAGCTTGGCGCGCATGTCGTCCCAGGTGTAGACGCGGCGGTCGCGCAGCATGGCCTTGCACTCCTCGCTGAAGGCCTCCTTCGACTTGCGCTGGTGCTGCAGATAGTCGAAGCGCGACGAATATTTCACCTTATTGTTGCCCATGGCCAGGCCGCCGGTGTCGTGGTCGGCGGTCACCACTATGAGGGTCTCGTCGGGGTGCTGCTTGTAGAACTCGTAGGCGATGGCGAGGGCCTTGTCGAAGTTGATGATTTCCATCACGGCGGCCCCGCCATCGTTGGCGTGCAGGGCGTGGTCGATGTTGCCGCCCTCCACCATCATGAAGAAGCGCTCCGGGGTGTATTTTTCAAGCTGGCCCAGGCACAGCGACGTGAGCTGCTGCAGGGTGATGTTGTCCCGGATGCTGTCGATGGTGTAGCCCAGGTTCCACACGTTGCCGCGCTCGGTGTTGAGCACGCACACGCGGCGCGAGTCCATCTCGGCCACGCGGTCGCTGCCGCAGAGCAGCTGCACGCCCTCGCGCTCGAAGGCTTCCACTATCTCGTCGTGGTGGTCGCCGTTGAGGCCGTAGAGGCCGGCGCCGCCCAGGAATTCAAAGCCGCTCTCGGCAAACTGCAGGTCGATGTCGCGGTTCATGCCGCGGTTTGCCACGTGGGCGTAGTAGGCGCCCGGGGTGGCGTCGTCGGCGGCCACGCTCGTGACGAGGCCCACGCCCCAGCCCTGCTCGTGCAGGCGGGTGGCGATGGATGTCACGGCGGTGGTGTCGGCGTCCATGCCCAGCATGCCGTTGCGCGTCTTGCTGCCTGTGGCTATGGCCGTGCCGGCGGCGGCCGAGTCGGTGGTGGTGCTGGAGGCCGACCACGTCTGGCACCAGCCCAGCACGGGCAGCTGCATCATGGTCAGGGGCTCTTCGGCGCCCAATACCATGCGGTAGTAGTTCTGGGCCGCCATCACGGGGCCCATGCCCATGCCGTCGCCTATATAGTAGAACACATAGCGGGGAGCCTCGGCTTTACCCGCAAAAACAGCCAGCCCGAAAGCGGCAGCCACAAGGAGTTTTTTGAACATATTCGCGTCGCTTGAATTGTGATAGTAGCAAAGGTACGAAAAAACGGCGGAACGCACAAATCATCCTCCATTTTATCCAATTTATATGACTTATAAGACGTATAAGACTTATAAGATTTATAAGATTTTCGTATCTTTGCGGCCGGAATGAAGAAGCTGCTGTACATAGCCATCGTGCTGGCGCTGGCCGCCTGCCGCGTCTCGGGCTCGGGCCACGAGGCGCTCGACGAGGCGCGCCGCCTCATGCACAGCGACCCCTCGGCGGCGCTGTCGAGGCTCAACGCCCTGGATGTGTCCGAGCTGCCCGACTCGGCCACCATGGCGCAGTGGGCGCTGCTCTACAGCGAGGCCCTGGCCGCCAACCGCGTCTATGCCCCTAACGACACCATCGTCGACATAGCCATCGACTACTACGGCCGCCACCGCCGCAGCGACGAATTCCGCAAGGCTTCGGCCCTCAAGGCCCTGAACAGCAGCGCGGGCGACCGCGACGAGCTGGCCACGGCCCTTTATCTGCAGAAAGAAAAGGAATTTTTCCTGTACAGGGAGCGCGCCACCCGCCGCATGCTGGTGCTGGGATTCATTGTGGCATTGATAGCGGCCGTGGCCGTGATAGCGTGGATGCGCCAGCGGCTGCGCGCCCAGTCGCTGCAGAACGAGGCGCTCATGGCCGAGGCGTCGGGCCTGAAATGCCTCGTGGAGGCCGGCCGCGGCGACGTGGGGCGCCTCGAGAGCAAGCTGTGGGCGCAGCTCGAAAGCCGCTTTTCGCTCATCGACTCGCTGTGCCAGACCTACTACGAGTCGCAGGGCACCAAAACCGAGCGCAAGGCCATAGTCGACAAGGTGAAGCACGAGATAGAATCGGTGCGCAGCGACTCCTTCCCGCGCATGGAGCGCACCGTGAACGATTGTCGCGACAATCTGCTGGAAAAGTTGCGGGTGGCCTATCCCGAAATCAAGCCCGAGGAGTATCAGCTGCTCGTCTATCTGGCCGGCGGACTGTCGTCGCGCACCATCAGTCTGCTCTTGGGAGAGAGCGTCGACGTGGTGTACAAGCGCAAGTCGCGCCTGAAGGCTCGCCTGCGTGAGCGCCTGGGGGCCGATGAGGCCACCCTCGCCGTAGTCTCGGCGCTCTGACGGGCGGGGTGTCAGGTTTTTCGCCTTTGGGCGTCGCTATATTGCTTTTGCCCAGCTATTTGCAATTCATTGTGTCAGATTGATTTTTTGGGAAAACGGGGGCGCTGCGAGTAATTTTGCAACAAAAAAATCCACTCGCATGAAACCCGTATTTTCCATCTCTATCATCGCCCTGCTGCTCGCCGCTGCCACCGCGCGAGCAGCCGAGCCCGCCACCGAAGAAAGCACCGACAGCCTGCCGCAAGAGCTGCGCGAATTGGTCGTGACCGCCCGCCAGCCGGCCACCGAGCTGCGCGGCACCACGCTCGTCTCCACCATCGCCGGCTCGAATCTGGCGCACTTGGGCAACGCCCTCGACGTGCTGGCCCAGCTGCCGCTGATCAAGGTGGACGACGGCGCCGTGAGCGTCGTGGGAAAAAGCAACGTAGAAATCTATATTGACGGGCGCCCCATGCGCGACAATCTCGAGCTGGAGCAGCTTCTTTCGGGCAACATGCGCCGCGTGGAGCTGCTCTTGGCACCGGGCGCGGCCTATGCCGCCACCACCGGCGCGGTACTGAAAATAGTCACGCGCCGCAACTTCGTGCAGGGTCTGTCGGCCACCGACAGGCTGCAGGTACAGCGCCGGCGCCGCTGGAGCGTGATGGACGACCTGGTCCTGAGCTATCGCGCCGGCGGCTGGGAGCTCTCGGCCTCCGGCACCATCAACCGCGACGATGCCGTCACGAAAGGCACCACTGTAAACAGCCTGATTTACAACGGCGCGCCCACCGTGGTGGGCGGCAGCCAGTACGCCCGCAATGCCGCCACGGCCGGCGTGGTGAAGGCCGGATTCAACTACGCCGCGGGGGCGCAGTCGCTGGGCGCCACCTACCGCTTCAACCCCGAGCGCGGCGACTTCCGCAACACCGGCACGGAGTGGCTGGACAGCGACCCGGCCATCGACCGCGTTATAGACCGCGGCGTGCACGCCCGCAGCCACCTCGTGTCGGTCTACTACGAAAACACCCTGGCCGAAAAGCACCTGCTGCACTTCGACGGCGACTTCCGCAGCGCGCGCAGCCGCAGCGCCTCGGCCACCACCTACCCGCAGGCAGCGGCAGGCGATGTAAATTCCACCGATGCAAGGCATTCCACCCTCTGGGCCGGAAAGCTTTACCTGACTTCGCCCCTGGCCGGCGGCGAGCTCACCCTGGGCACGCAGGACAGCTACACCCGCACCACGCTCGACTACCGCATGCTCAGCGCCGCCGCCGGCAGCTACATCCCCTCGACCCTCACCTGCGCCCGCCAGACATCGGCCGCCCTCTTCGCCTCGTGGCAGCGCACGGCCGGCCGCTTCGACATCGCGGCCGGCGCCCGCTATGAGTATGTCGACTACGACTTTACGGTGGACGGCGCCCGCGACAACGATGTTTCCCGCCGCTTCCACACCCTGGCGCCCGACCTCTCGCTGGGCTACAACATAGCCCCGGACGCGGGCATGGCCCTGAGCTACCGACTCTCCACCGTGAAACCTCCCTATTCGGGCCTCACAGGGTCGCTCACCTACACCGGCCTACACGAAATCGAGGGCGGCAACCCGGCCCTGCGCGACGAGCACATGCACGACCTGCAGCTCACGGCCACGTGGCGCGGCTTCATGCTGCAATGCGACTTCACGCGCAGCCTCGACAGCTACGCCTTCGTCAAGGAGCTCTACCCGGCGCCCACGCTGCAGCTGCTCATGCACCCGGTGAACATCGACGTCTCGGCCCTGAGCCTCTATCTGCTGTGGAGCCGCCCCGTGGGCCGCTGGACGCCGGACGTGACCCTGGGCGTGTACCGCCAGTGGCTCGACCTGGACGGCACGCGCCACGACCGCCCCATCTTCTCCTACTATTTCGACAACACCCTGGCCCTCCCGGCGGGCTGGACCATCACGGCCAACATCAGCGGCTCCACCGCCGGCGACATGCACACCAACCGCTTCGGCGCCACCCTGCTGAGCGTCGACGCCTCCGTGGGCAAGTCGTTCCTGGGCGACGCCCTCACGCTGCGCCTGGCCGCCACCGACATCTTCAACAGCGCCTGCAACGACTGGACCATGCGCACCGGCGGCATCTTCGTGGACAAGCGCCAGAGCTACGACCGCCGCGGCATCTCCCTGCGCCTCACCTACAGCTTCCGCCCCCGCCGCAGCAGCTACAAGGGCCGCCCCGCCGCCCCCGCCGAAATGGACCGCCTGTAGCGCTAAAATAGCTACAAGTAACCATTCAGCTATATGCTATGTCGTAAGGAGAAAACTCGCGCAGAGGCGCAGAGAATTATATAAAGAGCTGAAAATCGGGGTTAAAGAGCGTCGGAGACGCGACATTCCTTAACCTCAGGTCGAGCGCAGCGAGGCCTGAGGGACCACTCCAAAAGTCTCCGGCGCTTCGGAGATGCGCTGTTTTCTCACAAAGATGTGTGTAATGAAATCGCGTCTCCTACGTGGCTTTTAATCTGAGTTTCAAATTAATAAATGAATTCTCAGCGGCTCTGCGCGATTTTTTTTCGCCAGTGGAGGCATTGCCGGGGTCTCTATCAAAAAATATTAAAATTGCGCGCGAGCGAGGGAGTTTCGGCATAAAGTGTTAATTTTGCAGTTTAGAATACATGTAAACATCACATACTATGGCAGAAATTAAATGCGTGGGCATTCTCACGAGCGGAGGCGACGCCCCCGGTATGAATGCAGCTATCCGCGCCGTGACCCGCTCGGCCATCTACGCCGGCCTCAAAGTCAAGGGTATATATCGCGGCTACCGCGGTCTCATCAGCGACGAGATCGTGGACTTCCGCACTCAGAACGTGTCGAACATCATCCAGCAGGGCGGCACCATCCTCAAGACCGCCCGCTGCAAGGAGTTCCAGACGCCCGAGGGACGCCGTCTGGCCTACGATGTGATGCAGCGCCACGGCATCGACGCCCTGGTGGTGATAGGCGGCGACGGCTCCCTCACGGGCGCGCGCATCTTCGCCAATGAGTTCAACATCCCCATCATTGGCCTGCCCGGCACCATCGACAACGACCTCTACGGCACCGACACCACCATAGGCTACGACACGGCCCTGAACACCATCATGGACTGCGTGGACAAAATCCGCGACACGGCCACCAGCCACGAGCGCCTCTTCTTCATCGAGGTGATGGGCCGCGACGCCGGCTTCCTGGCCCTGAACGGCGCCATCGCCTCCGGCGCCGAGGCCGCCATCATCCCGGAGATCAGCACCGAGGTCGACCAGCTGGCCGAGCTCATCCAGAACGGTTTCCGCAAGAGCAAGAACTCGTCGATAGTGCTCGTGGCCGAGAGCCCCGTCACGGGCGGCGCCATGGGCATGGCCGAGCGCGTGAAGAACGAATATCCCGGCTACGACGTGCGCGTGTCCATCCTGGGCCACCTGCAGCGCGGCGGCTCGCCCACGGCCCACGACCGCATCCTGGCCTCGCGCATGGGCGCCGCGGCCATCGACGCCCTCATGGAGGACCAGCGCAACGTCATGATAGGCGTGCGCAACGACGAGATCGTGTACGTGCCCTTCTATAAAGCCATCAAGAACGACAAACCCATCAACCGCGAGCTGCTCGACACGCTGCGCCGCCTTTCCATCTGATTATGAAACGATACAACATAGTGAACAACACCCTGGGCTGGGTGTGCTTCGTGGTGGCTGCCGTCACCTACCTGCTCACGCTCGAGCCCACGGCCAGTTTCTGGGACTGCCCGGAGTTCATAGCCCAGGGCGCCAAGCTTGAGGTGGGCCACCCGCCGGGCAACCCCATCTTCATGCTGGCCGCACGCTTCTTCGTGACCCTCTTCGGCGGCGACATCACCCGCGCCGCCGTGGCCGTCAACTCCATGTCGGCCCTGCTGAGCGCCGCCACCATCCTGCTGCTGTTCTGGACCATCACCCACCTGGTGCGCCGCCTCATCGTCCGCGACGACGCCACGGAGATTTCCCTGCGCAAGCTGGTGATAATCATGGGCTCGGGCCTGTGCGGCGCCCTGGCCTACACCTGGAGCGACACCTTCTGGTTCTCGGCCGTCGAGGGCGAGGTCTACGCCTTCTCCTCGTTCTGCACCGCCCTGGTGTTCTGGCTCATCCTCAAGTGGGAAAACCGCGCCGACGAGCCCCACAGCGACCGCTACCTGGTGCTCATCGCCTATGTGATAGGCGTGAGCATAGCCGTGCACCTGCTCAACCTGCTGTGCATCCCGGCCATAGGCCTGGTGTTCTACTACCGCAAGTGGCGCAACATTAACGCCCGCGGGTCGCTCGTGGCCCTGGGCGTGTCGTGCGTGCTGGTGGCCGCCATCCTCTACGGCCTCGTGCCGGGCTTCATGAAGGTGGCCCAGGCCTTCGAGCTCTTCTTCGTCAACACCCTGGGCACGGGCTACAACACCGGCGTGCTGGTCTATGCCATCGTGCTGGTGGCCGTGTTCTGCTGGAGCGCCCGCGCGCTCTACCTGCAGCGCAGCGCCGCCGCCATCCGCTGGAGCACCCTGCTGGGCGTGGTGCTCAGCGGCATGCTGCTGGCCGGCCCGTGGTGGCTGGGCCTGCTGCTGGTGGCCGCCCTGGCCTGCTGGCTGTTCTTCTTCTGCCCGAAGCTGCCCGTGAGGGTGCTCAATGTGGTGATGCTCAGCATCTTCGTGATATTCATAGGCTACTCGAGCTACGCCCTGCTGCTCATACGCGCGTCGGCCAACACGCCCATGAACCAAAACGCGCCCGACAATGTCTTCGCCCTTGAGTCGTACATGAGCCGCGAGCAGTACGGCGACCGCCCGCTCTTCTACGGCGTGGCCTTCGCCGAGGAGCTCGAGACCGTGGACGACGGCCAGGGCAACCTCTACGTGCGCGTCGACCAGAGCGGACGACCCGTCACCCGCCTGCTCGACGGCTACCTGCGCGACGAAAACGGCGGCGCCTACAACGACTCGGAGCCCGTGTGGTCGAAGGTGGTGAAGACCTCGCCGCTGCAAGACGACGAGTACGTGCAGAAAACCGACAAGCCCAACTACCGCCACGTGCCCGACATGAAGATGCTGCTCACGCGCATCTACAGCACCGACGCGGCCCACGTGCCCTCCTACAAGAGCTGGGCCGAATACACCACGCCCGACCTCGACGCTATCCCCGCCGAGATGCGCCAGCGCTGGGCCGAGGACGGCTACGCGCCTCTCTATGAGGTGGCTCCCTACCTCCACCACCAGAGCACCATCACCACGGCCGTCGACGCCACGGGCCGCCCCGTGCAGCAGACCACCGCGTGGAAGCCCGGCTTCGGCGTGAACCTGCGCTACTTCGTCAACTACCAGCTCAACCACATGTACTGGCGCTACTTCATGTGGAACTTCGCCGGGCGCCAGAACGACATCCAGGGCAACGGCGAGCCCCACCTGGGCAACTGGATATCCGGCATCCCCTTCATCGACAATCCCCGCCTGGGCGACCAGAGCCTGCTGCCCGACGAATACGGCAGCGGCAACAAGGGCCACAACGTGTTCTACATGCTGCCCCTGCTGCTGGGCATCATAGGCCTGCTGTGGCAGGCGCTGCGCAGCTTCGGCCCTGACGGACGCCGCGGCATAGAGCAGTTCTGGGTGGTGTTCTTCCTGTTCTTCATGACGGGCATCGCCATCGTGCTCTACCTCAACCAGACGCCCGGCCAGCCCCGCGAGCGCGACTATGCCTTCGCCGGCTCGTTCTACGCCTTCGCCATCTGGATAGGCATGGGCGTGGCCGCCGTGGCCTATCTGCTGCGCGACCTGCTCAAGAAGCTCAGCGGCGACCGCCCGCTCTCCGGCGGGGCCAAGTGGGCCACCGCCGCCGTGGCCGTGGCCATAGGCATCGCGGTGCCGCTGCAGATGGTGTCGCAGACCTGGGACGACCACGACCGCAGCGGGCGCTACACCACGCGCGACTTCGGCATGAACTACCTGGAGTCGCTCGACCCGGACGCCATCATCTTCACCAACGGCGACAACGACACCTTCCCCCTGTGGTACGCCCAGGAAGTGGAGGGCGTGCGCCGCGACGTGCGCGTGGTGAACCTCAGCTACCTCACCACCGACTGGTATGCCGACCAGATGCGCCACCCCTACTACGAGGGCAAGGCCATCCCCACGCTGGCCACCCCGGCCGACTATGCCTACGACGGCCTGGCCTACAGCTTCGTGGTGCCCCGCACCGACAGCCTCGTGCCTGCCCGCAAGGCCCTGGCCGAGCTCTACGCCTCGGACGCCTCGCAGTTCGGCGCCCATCTCATGACCAGCCCCCGCGTGGTGCTGGAGGTGGACACCGCCGCCGCCATCAGGCGCTTCGGCGTGAATCCAGCCGACACCGCCAGCGTGCTCGCCCGCTATTTCGACGCCCCGCGCACCAATCTGCGCGACCTGGGCAGCGGCATGCACCTGGCCCGCACGCTGTCGCTCGACATGATATCCACCTCGCTGGCCGACGGCTGGGAGCGGCCCATGTACTTCGCCTCCACCGTGCCGTCGTCGTACTACCTGGGCCTCTCGCCCTACCTGGCCGCCACCGGCATGGCCTATGAGGTGACGCCCTTCCGCAACGCGCCTGTCAACGTCAACGCCCTCAAGGCCTACGAAAACGCCATGTCGCGCTTCCGCTGGGGCGGCCTCGACACGCCCGCCGCCGGCGAGCTCTATCTCGACGAGACCGTGCGCCGCATGGTGGCCTCCACGCGCTCCAGCCTCTTCTCCACCGCCGAGGACCTGCTGGCGCAGCCCGATGCTCCCGCCAGCGACTTCGCCGTGGCCTATGCCCGCGAGAACGGCAAGGAAGTGCCCGCCACGCAGCGCGACATGGCCCGCGCCATGCTCGACCTGATTGTGGAGAAGCTGCCCGTGGCCGCTTCGCCCTGGGACAACATGATGGACGTGTACATTGCCTCGAAATACTACGACCTGTGGCTCGACACAGGCCGCGCCGACGACCTGGCCAAGGCCCGCGCCGTGCTCGAGGGCTCGGAGAAGCGCTACGCCCAGTTCGTGCGCTACGCCCTGTCTCTCTCGCCCGAGCGCCGCGCCGCCATGGGGCGCGCCGAGCTCTACGGCCTGCAGTATCTGGGCATGGCCGTGGGCCTGCTCAACCAGATGGACCTGGTGGAGAAGCTCTCGTCGATGCCGCAGCGCACGCCCGAGCAGGAGGCCCTGCTGGCCGATGTGCGCGAGCGCCTGCCGCTCGAATATGCCATGCGGGTGTATCCGCTGCTCTACGTCGACGGCTACACCGTCAACGACCTGGCCGACGCCGCCGGTGTCGACAAGGTGGCCGACGTGCGCCAGCTGCCCGAGGTGGCACGCGAGGGTGCACTGCTGCTCGAGGCCTTCGAGGCCGCCGGCATGGACCCCCTGGCCCGCACGCGCGACATCGAGAACACCTACGGCTTCTCGCGCGAGGAGTGGGGACGCATAATCTGACGCCCCGGCCATGTTCATAGAGCAGCCGCCGCGGCTCTACCGCATGCTCTTTCCGCAGGCCCTGTGGAGGGTGGGCGACGGCCGCCGCAAGGTGGTGTATCTCACCTTCGACGACGGGCCTGTGCCGGAGGCCACGCCCTGGGTGCTCGACACCCTGGCCCGCTACGGCGTGCGCGCCACCTTCTTCATGGTGGGCGACAACGTGCGGCGCCATCCCGGGCTGCTCGAGCGAGTGCGCCGCGAGGGTCACAGCTGCGGCAACCACACCATGCACCACCTCCGGGGCGCGGGCTGCTCCACGCGCGCCTATCTGCGCGACGTGCTCGAGGCCCGCGACCTCACGGGCAGCCGCCTGTTCCGGCCGCCCCACGGCATCATGCGCCCGAGCCAGGCGCGCGCCCTGCGAGGGCATTTCCGCCTGGTGATGTACGACGTGGTCACGCGCGACTACGCGGCCTCGCTGCCGCCGGAGCGCGTGCTGCGCAACGTGCAGCGCTACACCCGCCCCGGCAGCATCATAGTGTTTCACGACTCCATCAAGGCCCTGAGCAACATGCAGGCTGTGCTCCCCGCCGCCATCGAGTGGCTGCTCGCGCAGGGCTACAGCTTTGAAACCCTGCCGGAACAATGACCGACACAGCCGCCATCGACAACGCTTTCCTCGGGCCTCTGTGCCGCGAGGCGGGCGCCCTGGCCTGGGGCGTGGCCGAGGCCGGCCCCGTGGACGACGCCGACACGCGCCTGCTGCGCGAGTGGCTCGACGCCGGGCGCCACGGCTGCATGGACTATATGGAGCGCTACGGCGAGCTGCGCGCCGACCCGCGCCTGCTGCTCGAAGGCGCCCGCAGCGTGGTGGTGTGTGCCTTCAGCTATCGCCGCGACCGCCACAATCCCTGGATTTCCGACTATGCACTGGGCGCCGACTACCACGGCGTGCTGCGCGAGCGCCTGGCCCCGGTGGCCGCGGCCATCGAGAGCCGCTGCGGCGGTGCCACCCGCGTGTGCGTCGACTCGGCTCCCCTGCGCGAGCGCTACTGGGCCGAGCGCGCCGGGGTGGGGCGCTGCGGCCTCAGCGGCAAGTTGCTGGTGCCCGGCGCCGGTTCGGAGGTGTTTTTAGCTGAGATTCTCACCACGGCAGCAATCGCGCCCACGGCGCCGCTGCAGGAGGATGTGTGCACCCGCTGCGGGCGCTGCGTGCGTGCCTGCCCCGCGGGCGCCCTGGACGGCAGCGGGGGCGTGGATGCCCGTCGTTGCCTCTCGTGTCTCACCGTGGAGTGGCGCGGCGATTTCCCCGCGGGCACCCGCCTGCACGGGCGCCTCGCGGGCTGCGATGCCTGCAGCGCCGCCTGCCCCCTGTCGCAGGGCCCCGCCACCGCGGTGCCGGGCCTCGGGGCGCGCCCCGAAATCCTGGATATGACTCCGGCGCGGGCCCTGGCGCTGACGCGTGGCGCTTTCCGCGCCATCTGCTCCGGCACTCCCCTGATGCGCCTGCGCCTGGACGGGCTGCGCCGCAATGCCGCGGCCATCCTCACTCCACCCGAAGACAAACAGCGCCCGTGATGCGGCCTATTTTTTGGGCTGGATGTTGAGGCGGTATTGCACGGAGAGCATGAAATAGCGCGGCAGGGCGTTGGTGTAGCTCACGGTGCGGCCGGTGGCCGAGACGGCGTAGTTCACGTTCGACAGGCTGTGCAGCAGGTCGAAGGCGTCGGCCATGAACACCCAGTGGCTGGAGCGCGGCGGCGCGTAGGTGATGCGCAGGTTCCACACGGGGTCGGTGGTGTCGAGCTGCGGCGAGCCGTAGCCGCGGCGCGTGTAGCACACGAAGTCGGTGGAGGCGCCGAAGCCGGCCGGCAGCTTGAACACGCCGGAGATGCCGAAATTCACATGGTGGGCGTTCAGGGTGGTGAAGCCGGGATCGCTGGAGGTGGTGCGGCGGTTGGTATAGTCGGCGCGCAGCGTGAGCGACTGCCGGGCTATCTGCCAGGTGAAGCGCAGTTTTTCCATGGCCTCGCGGGTGTGCACCTTCACGGGCGCGGGTTCTTCCATGTCCACGCCCACCATGTCGCCGTAGCTGTAGAAGGTGAGGGCGGTCTTGCTGCTGAGGGAGAACTGCTTGCGCGCGCCGAACTGATACATGAAGCTGTCGTAGATGTCGAAACTGCCGTTGCCGCCCACGTTGTACATGCGGTTGTAGCGCACGCCCGTGGCCGTGTCGTAGGTGTAGCCGCGGGTGAGGGCGTTGTGGGTCTTGTGGTAGGTGAGATAGAGGCTGTTGTTGAGCGTGAGGCTGGAGGGCGAGTATTTCCAGCTTATTTCGTGGTGCTGGGTGTACTGTGTCTTTAGGTCGGGGTTGCCCAGATAGATGTTGAGCGGGTTGGCGTCGAAGTCCACGTCCATCATGTCGATGAGCTCGGGCAGGCGGGGCTTGAGCTCGAAGTGGTATTCAAATTTGTTGCGATAGCTGAAGCGGTCTTTGGGCGTGATGCCGTAGCCCAGCCAGACGAGCGGGGAAGCCACGGTGGTGTACCGGGGCGAGAGGAGCGTCTCCAGGTCCTTGTACAGGTAGCTGAACGAGCGGTTCGTGAATGCCACTTCGGCTTCAATCTGTCCGTGTATGTAGCTGCCGTTGTCGTAGGTGTGGGAGAAATTGTTGCGGAAGTGGATGAGGTGGGCGTTGTCCACGGTGTGCGAGGAGTAGCTGTTGCCCGGGTCGAAGGCCTCGACGTAGCCTTCGGGCAGCACGCCGTATTCGCCCATGTCGCTGAGTCGCTCGAGGGCGTAGGTGCCTGCGTCCTTCACTTCGTCGGTGTGCTTGAATTTGTACGCGAAGTTGAAAGAAGGCTCGCCTAAATTAAATCTGTAAGTGATACGGGGCGAGAGCGCGTATTTGTGGTTGGGCGTGCCGTCGGTGTAGAGGCGGCGGTGCTCGGCGGCCGCGGCGTCGCTGCCGTAGTTCACCTGGTAGTCGTTCCAGGAATAGTCGCGCGTGGAAGTATAGTCGGCGTCGAAGCTTAAGTACAGGCTCTGATCCTGGCCGAACGGAATATAGACGTTAGGTGTGATGTAGCCGTTGAGGGTTTTGCGCCGGGTGTCGGCCAGTGTGCGCGTGCTGTTTATCACCGTCTCGAGCAGCTCGCGCTCCGAGCCAGAAAAGAGCGCGTCGATTATCTCCGGCGTCACTGCGCCGGGCGACTCGTTGAACGCCGCCGAGAGGGCCGAGCCGGAGTTCTTGACGTCTTTGTAGTGCCCGCCCAGATCAAGATACGGCGTAACTTTGCCGATTTTACCTGAAAGATAGTTCCTGGTGCTTATCAGGGTCTCGCGGTTGATGTCGGCGGCGTAGGCGTTTTCATAGGTGTCGCCGCCGGGCAGGAAGTTGATGCGCGAGGTGGTGCGCTGCACGTCGTCGATGGTGCGGTTGAAATACACACTGCCGCTGGCTCTAAATTTGCGTTGTGGCGGGTCGTAATTGTAGTCGAAGCCGGCGTTGAGAATCTTGCGTGTGCCGTCGGGCATGGTTTCAGGCGTCCAGCTGTCGTCGCGGCCCGGCGGGCGCGCGTCGCTCAGGTTGTTGACGTTGGCCACGAGCGACATGCGCAGCGTGGAGCTGAAGCGGCTCAGGAAGAGGCGCCCGAGATAGCGGTCGCGGGTGCCGAAGCCGGCCTGGGCGTTGAGAATCCACCCCACGCTGTACTCCTTTTTCAAGCGCACGTCCATCGTGAGCACCTTTTGGGCCGTGGGGTCGCCGGAGAGCTGCTCCGACGGGCGGATGCCTTCGTAGACCTGGATGTCTTTGACGGTATAGGCCGCGATGTTTTCGAGCATGAGGTTGTGGTTGTTGTCGAAAAACTCCTTGCCGTTGAGCAGCAGCGATTCCACAAACTGGCCGTTGACCTTGATCTGGCCGTTGCCCGAGAGCTCGGCGCCGGGCAGCTGGGCGATGAGGGCATCGAGCATGGAGCCCTCGGCCAGCTCGAAAGCGTCGGCGTTGTACACGATGGTGTCGCCCTTGTGGTAGAACTTGATTTTGGAGCTCACTACCGTCAGCTCCTTGAGCTGCCGTGGTGCACGCTGCAGAAAGATGTCCGGCAGCCAGCGGCTCTCCTCGCGCTTGCCGGGTTTTTCCAGGCTCAGGGTGTAGTCGTTGTAGCCGTCGCACACCACGTCGAGCACAATCAGCGAATCGGTGCGCGGCACCATCACCGACAGCCACGCCAGCGTGTCGATATGGTCGGGATATTGGTTGATACCGGGGCGGACCGGCACTGTGCGCTCGATATTGCCTTCGGGGTCGTAGAACACGGCGCGGGCGCCGAGGAGGTCGCGCTTGAACACTGCGTCGCGCACGCGCGCCGTTATCTCCATGCTGTCGCGAGGCGCGGCCATGGCCAGCACGGGAACGAGCAGCAGGATGGTAAGAAAGAGCTTTCTCATGAGTTGTGAATGCTTAGGTATTTGTCAATAATTCACAAAAGTAGCAATATTTGTGAATAATTGCAAAAATCCCGCCGTTTTTTTGAAATCCGCGCCGCGCGACGAAAAAAGGACGCGCAGGATAGCGCACCCCCCGAGGGCGCAGCCCGAGCGGGGTCATGCGAGCCTGAATCACCTCCCGATGGCGCTTAGACGCCCCGCTAAGCGGTGCCGAGCTAACGCCGCCGGCCCTCCGGATGCGCCTCAGCTACGCCGCGCGCGGGGGCCGTGCGGGTGGTGGCAAAGCAAGCACGGCAGAGCCGTGCGCGCAGGCATGCGGCAGAGCCGCATCACGTATTTAGCCACATGCGAGCGCGGCAGAGCCGTGCGAAGCTTGTGGTAGCTGGATTGCCCCCTCTACGGAGCGCCTCGTAGAGGTGCAACTTTAGGAAAGCGGGCGCGGAGCTGTCGCTGCCATTGTCGATGGCAGGGGGGGTTGGACCCCTACGGGGTCCCCTTGGTTTAGGTTTCCAAGGCGACCACAAGCTGCGCACGGCGCTGCCGTGCTTGCATGTGGCTAAGTTCGTGCAGCGGCGCTGCCGCTGAGCTGCGCGCACGGCTACGCCGTGCTTGCCGACGCGGTTAACGCCGCCGGCCCTCCGAGCTACTATCCATGGGGTGGACGCTTTAAAAGTGTCCCTACCTGGTTTTCAGCGTCTTAATTATTTCTCTGCGCCTCCGCGCGAGGCCGTTACACGAGGGGGCGTCAGGGCTCTTCGGTGAGGGAGTAGTTGATGAAGTCGACGAGGGGGCGGGCTGGGGCGAGCATGTCGGCGGCTTCTTCGGGCCAGCCGGGGCTGGAGAAGAAGGCCTGGGGCAGTTCGTGGAACTTGCCGTAGCTCTTGAGGCGCAGCAGGTCGGCGTCCGGGTGGTCCTTGGGCCAGCCCTGGGGCACGGTCTTGAGGGCGGGGCCCACCCAGGCGTCGCCGTAGAGCTCGCGCAGGCGTGGCTCGGCGATGATGCCGCGGAATTCGTCGATGTTGTCGACGATGGCGTGGCGCATCTTGCGCAGCTGGGGCGCGTCGAGGCAGTACATGCCGGCGTAGAGGCCGCTCTCGCCGGGGCGCGTGTCGAGCTGCAGGTAGTAGCCGGCGCCGCTGTCGCGCACGGGGGTAGGGGAGAAGGAGGCGGCCATCCACTGCTTGTAGGGCGACTTGTCGGGGCTGAAGCGCGTGTCGCGGTTGATGCGGTAGCTACTGGCGCGGGCGTCGCGCACGGCCACCTCGGGGTGGTACAGGGCCAGGCGGGCTATCAGGCGGTCCACTTCGTCCATCCACTGCTCGCGGGCGGCGGTGTATTCGTCGCGGTGGGCGTGAAACCACTCGCGGTTGTTGTTCTGCGCCAGGCGGCGCAGGAAGCTGAGGGCGGGGTGGAGTTTCTTCATTGTCAGCTGATTTCTTCCCATTCGGCGTCCTCCACCTGCGATTCCACCACGGTGCGGGTGGTGCGGCCGTCCGTGTCGGTGGTGGTGGTTTCGCTGCGGGTGTAGACGCTCATTTCTTCGAAGGCGACGTATTCGCCCACGTCGCGGGCTATTTTTTTCTTGCGGGCGGGTTTTTCATCGCGCGGGGCCCGGCAGCCGGCGTCGCGGAAGGCCTGGCCGAAGGCGTCGGCCTGGCGCATGTGCTTACGCAGCAGGCTGTACTGGCGCCACACGGCCCAGGCCACGCGGCCCAGGGGCAGCAGCACGAAGAAGAAGAGGAGCAGAAACAGTATTGTAGCCATTGGAGAAAGTTCTTGCAGAGAGGGTTAAGAGGAAAGGCTCCCGGCGGCTCAGGCGCGGCTGCGGCTCAGCAGCGACAGCAGCAGGTAGAGCACGATGGTCCAGGCCAGGCCGCTCACGCCGCACACCACCACCAGGCACACGGCGGCCACGATGATGAGGTAGCGCACGAAATTGTCGCGCAGCCCGAAGGTCTTGAACTTGAGGGAGAACATGCGCAGGGCGCACACCATGCTGAGCGACACCAGGGCGATGAGCACCAGCATCACCGGCGTGCCGGGGTAGCCGTAGCTCTCGATCCAGCCGCACATGCCTATCCAGAAGATGGCGTTGGCCGGGATGGGCAGGCCGCGGAAGGTGGTCGACTGGGTGGTGTCGATGTTGAAGCGCGCCAGGCGTAGGGCGCCCATCATGGGGATGAACAGGGCGCCGTAGCACAGCAGCGACCCGCCCGTGGAGGCCAGCATCACGTTCAGCACCATCATGGCCGGGGCCACGCCGAAGCTCACGAGGTCGCTGAGCGAGTCGAGCTCGGCGCCCAGGGGCGAATAGGCGTGCAGGGCGCGGGCTGCGGCGCCGTCGCAGAAGTCAAAGAGGGCCGCGGCGCCTATCATCACGTAGGCCCACTGCAGGCCCGGGAGCGGGCCGAACTGCACGGAGTGGTGGAATGCGAAAATTATGGCCACGCAGCCGCTCAGGAGGTTGAGCAGCGTGATGGTGTTGGGGATGCAGCTGATTATTTTTCTTATCATTTGTTGCCGGGGTTAAGCTTGGCCACTTGCGTGACGCCGCCGGTGGTGTGGTCGCCCAGCTTCACCATGATGTCGGTGCCCACGGGCACGAAGATGTCGACCCTGGAGCCGAATTTGATGAAGCCCATGTGGTCGTCGATGCAGGCTTCGATGCCCGGCTGGGCATAGGTGACGATGCGACGGGCCACGGCGCCGGCTATCTGGCGCACCACCACGAGCTGGCCTTCCGGGGTGCGAATGACCACGGTGGAGCGTTCGTTGTCGGTGCTCGATTTGGGCAGCCACGCGGCCTGGAAGCGGCCTTTGTGGTGGCAGGTGTGGATCACTTCGCCGTTCACCGGAAACCAGTTGGCGTGCACGTTGAAGAGGTTCATGAACACGGAAATCTGGATGGCGGGGCCGTGGAGATATTCCTGTTCCACAGTCTCTTCGAGGGCCACGACCTTGCCGTCGGCACTGGCCACGACGGCGTCGACGGGGTCGCCCAGGAAGGTGCGGCGCGGCGAGCGGAAGAAGTTCACGGCGATGAGGTAGCCCACGATGCTCACGGCGCTCACGGCCGTGGCCAGGCCGCGGTTGCCCCACACCCACAGAGGTATGTTGATGGCGAGCAGCACGATGAGTGCCACTATCAGTATGTTGACGCCTTCATGGTGTAGTTTTACCCTCATAGCCGTTGTATTGCTTTTGACATGCAAAGTTAACGTATTTTTCCATAGCCACAAATTTTATGCGGCATTTTTAGCCACATTTATCATATAAGTAGCTATTCAGCGGACTTGCTTTGCATAATGGGAAAACTCGCGCAGAAGCGCGTAGAGGTACATAATTTGCTATGAGTCAGGCGGTATGGATGCCGGGGAGCGCGGGCCGGAGGTCCGCCCGCTTGTTAGCCCCGTGCGGGTCGCACGGGGTAGGGACCACCACAACCGGCAGCCCCGGAGGGGGTGCCCCATCCTCAATGGCGGCCGGGACAGCCCTTCCGGGGCTGAATCCGTTGATACGCCTACCCACGGGCGACCCGCCCGCGGTTAACCAAAGGGCGGGCCTCCGGCCCTGCAATCTTCCGGCGCTTGTCTTTTTGTGGAAGACAGGGCTCGGCAAGCGCGGCAGAGCCGCGCGCGCAGACTCCGCGTAGCGGGGTGCCGAAGTTAGCCTATGGCAAGCGCCGCGTTTAGCGGTGCGCAGCCATAGGTTCCGGCAGCGACACCCCACAATTTTTATATCCGGCGAGCGCCCCCCGAGGGCACAGCCCGAGTGGGGGCATGCGAGCCTGATATACAGCCGCCTGGTGCTTAGACGCCCCGCTAAACGCGGAGCTTTGTGTGGGGGGGGGGCGGGGCTGTGGACCTATGGCAGCGCCCCGCTAAATTTTTCCCCGGCTATACGGTGATGCCGGGCTGGCGGCGGATGTAGAGGGCGGCTTCGGGGCCGAGGCTGAAGATGAGGTCGAGCACGCTCAGGCCGGGCAGGAAGCCGAAGTCGCGGGCGCGCAGCTGCCAGTGGGGCGGCATGGAGGGCGCGGCATCGGGCGGCGGCAGCACGGCCTGGCCGGTGTAGGAGATGGGGGTGTCGATGAGGAGGATGTCGCACACGATGGCGTTGAGCTGCTCTATTTGGACGGCCAGCGGGGTGCCCCCGGGGGCGAAGAGGGCAGGCGCCAGGCGGGGGATGTAGTGCTCGTAGTAGGGGGTGCGCCCGTAGGCCGAGGCGAGGGCCTGGGCGTGGACCTGCTGCCAGCGGCCGTGGTCGCTCAGGGCCACGTGGGTCCAGCGGGCGCGTGGGATGCCGTGGGGCGGCTGCACGGGCACGGTGAGGGTGAGACGTCCGCGGGTGTCGGCCACGGTGTAGCGGTGGGTTTCCTTGCGGCGCTTGTCGTAGGGGGCTTTCATGGCTATGTCCACGCCGGTGGCGGCTGCGATGGCGGCATAATAGGATGCCGCCGGCAGCAGGGCCGGCGGCAATGCGATGTGGCTGGTGGGGGCGGGGCTCACTTGTCGGGGTTGGCGTCCTTGAAGATGCGGTTCCAGCGGATGCCGCCGTTGAAGATGCTGCGGTCGCGGTCGAAGCTGATGAGCACGCGCATGGGTGTGCCCACGATGTGGTCTTCGGGCACGAAGCCCCAGAAGCGGGAGTCCTGCGAGTTGTCGCGGTTGTCGCCCATCATGAAGTAGTAGTCCATGGCGAAGGTGTAGCACGCGGCGGGCTTGCCGTCGATGTAGACGGTGCCGCTGTCGTCGATGTAGGCGTCGTGGTGGCCTTCGTAGTTGCGGATGACGCGGTGGTACATCTTCCAGGCCTCGGGCGATAGCTTGATGGTGAGGCCTTTGGCGGGGATGAGGATGCCGTCGGGGCCGCCGTAGTCGGAGAGCGTCCAGTTTTCGGCCAGGCCTTCGGGGAAGAGGTTGAGGGTGGCGCCGTCTGTGGCGAAGATTTCGCCGAAGCGCACGCAGGCGCGCAGGGTGCCGCGGTCGCGCAGGGTGGCGAGGGTCTCCTGCGTGAGGGGCATCACGTAGAAGAAGTCGCCGGCTCCGGCTCCCGGCATCACGGCCATGAGGCGCTGGCGGTCGGCACCGTCGACGAGCAGCGACTGCACGTCGGAGGGCGTGACGCCCAGGTCGTGGAGGTCGTCTTCGGCCAGGGCGGTGGAGGTGGCCACGATGTAGTTGTGCTGGGCGTAGTGGGGCACGGGCTGGGCCACGCCGTCGATGTAGATGGTGTCGCGCACGATTTTGAGGCGCTGGCCGGGGAGACCCACGGCGCGCTTGACGAAGTTCTGGCGGCGGTCGACGGGGCGGTATATCACCTGGCCGAAGCGGTCGGGGTTGGCCTTGATGGTTTCGCGGCCGTAGTGCTTGACCAGCAGGTCGTAGTATTCGGGCGATTCCTCGAAGCGGGTGGCCACGGTGTCGCCGGCGGGGAAGTTGAACACCACGATGTCGCCGGCCTCAACGTCGCGCAGGCCGCGCAGGCGATGGTAGGTGTTGGAGGGCGAGTCGAGGTAGCTCTTGGTGCCCAGGATGGGCAGGGTGTTGTGCACCAGCGGGAAGTGGACGGGGGTGAAGGGCACGCGGGGGCCGTAGGTGAGCTTGTTCACCCATAGATAGTCGCCTGTGAGCAGGGTTTTTTCCAGCGACGACGATGGAATCTGGTAGTTCTGCCCCACGAAGGTGAAGACGAAGTAGACCAGGATGAGGGCGTAGACGATGGCGTCGACCCAGCTCATGACGGCGAGCACGGCCTTGTTCTTGCTTTTCTTCCACCAGGTGAAGGGGATATAGCCCGTGATGTAGATGTCGAAGAGGAGAATCACTCCCAGCGCCCACCAGGGGTTGCCCAGCCACGCCACCCACAGCAGGTAGATGAGGGCCACCACGCCGAAGCGCACCCAGCGGGTGGGGCGCACGGCGGCGATGCGCCGGCGCAGGTCGGCCTTGAAGTCGGTTTGAGCCATGATTTACGGTCGCGGCTTACTTGTAGCTCACGGGAATTTCGCGCGAGATGCTGTTGTCGAGCGAGATGAGGGTTTCGGTGCCCACTACGCCGGGAATCATCTGAATCTTGTTGTTGAGCAGGTCCATGAGGTGCTCGTTGTCGCGGGCGTAGAGCTTGAGCAGCAGGGTGTAGGGGCCGGTGGTGAAGTGGCATTCCACGATTTCGGGAATTTTCTCGAACTCGGGCACGGCGCGGCGATACATGGCACCGCGCTCGAGGGTGACGCCTATGTAGGTGCAGGTGTTGTAGCCCAGCACGTGGTGGTCTACGGAGTAGCCCGAACCGGTGATCACATTGAGGTCGATCATGCGCTGGATGCGCTGGTGGATGGCGGCGCGGCTCACCCCGCAGTCCACGGCCACATCCTTGGAGGGGATGCGGGCGTTGTGCATGATTATGCTGAGAATGTGTCGGTCGAGGTTGTCTATTTTGTCTGTGTTTGCCATAGCTTAAGAGAATTTTGAGCAAAAGTAACAATTTTCCACGAAACTGCCAAGATAATGCCGGCTTAGATTATATTTTTTATTATAAACAGGCTAATTTTGGCGACAAAAGTGCATAATGTCAGCGCAGGGCCAGGTCGAGGATGGCGTCGGGATCCGTCACGATGTGGGTGGCGTAGTGGGCGCGCAGCTCGGCGGCGGTGCGGAATCCCCAGGTCACGCCTATGCTGTCGACGCACGCGCGGCGGGCGGTCTCGATGTCCACGCCGCTGTCGCCGGCGTAGAGCACGTCGGCCTTGGGCGTGGGGCACTCCGAGAGCACGCGGAAGACTATCGAGGGGTCGGGCTTCACGGGCACGCCCTCGATGTGGCCGCACACGGCAGCCCAGGGAATCGTGGGAAAGAAGTGCTCCACCAGGCGGCGCACGGCGCTCTCGTATTTGTTGCTGGCCACGGCCACGTTGATGCCGCGGGCCGTGAGCTCGTCGAGCAGGCGGGCGATGCCGGGATAGACGGTGGTGCGGTCGGCCAGGTGCTCGTCGTAGCGGGCGCGGAAAATCTCGAGGGCGCGGTCGAGGGTGGCCGCGTCGCGGGCGCTGTCGGGCAGCGCGCGCTGCAGCAGGCGCGCCACGCCGCCGCCCACCATGGCGGGATACGATGCCGGCGAGTGGGTGGGGTAGCCCATGGCCTGCATGGTGTGGTTGGCGGCGTCGCCCAGGTCGGCGATGGAGTCGATGAGGGTGCCGTCGAGGTCGAAAATCACGAGTCGGTGCATAGTGTTGCTTGTTTTGGGGGTTGCGTGCCGGCCACTCATCTAAAGGCTCGCGCAGAGGCGCAGAGGGCATATTTTTGAAGTAGTCGGTGCTTATATTTTGATATTGCTGATGGAGAGAACGGGGCTAATGGTATAATTGGGGCGGACGCTTTGAAAGGTGTCCCTACTGCTGATTTACTGGACTTTATATATTTCTCTGCGTCTCTGCGCGAGTTTCGGTTTAAAAAAGACAGAGGGCGTCAGAAGGGGTAGCCCACGGAGAAGTGGAAGTTGGCGTCGCGGCGCCAGCTGGGGTGGAGCAGGGGCCAGGGTTCCTGGCCGGCGGCGGGGTTGTGGGCTTTCATGCCCAGGTCGAGGCGCAGCAGGAAGTAGGTGAAGTCCATGCGCAGGCCGGCGCCGTAGGCGGCGGCTATCTGCTTGTAGAACTTGTTGAAGCGGAACACGCCGCCGGGCTGGGTGGCGTAGTTGCGTATGGTCCAGATGTTTCCGGCGTCGACGAAAAGGGCGCCCTCCAGCACCCAGAAGAGCTTGGCGCGGTATTCGAGGCTTAGGTCGAGGCGGATGTCGCCGCACTGGTTGATGAAGTCGCGCACGTTGTTGCGGGAGTCGTAGGCTCCGGGGCCCAGGGTGCGCACGCCCCAGCCTCGCACGCCGTTGGCGCCGCCGGCGTAGAAGCGCTTCTCGAAGGGCACCATCGACGAGTTGCCGTAGGGCACGGCTATGCCGCCGCCCATGTGCACGGCCAGGGCGTTGCGGCTGTTGAAGTTGCGGGTGTAGGTGTAGTCGATTTCGGCCTTGGCGTATTGGGCATACTGGATGCCGAAGAGCTTGTAGGCGCCGTCGCTGCGTTTCTGGCCGGAGATGGCGGAGATGGCATAGAGCAGGTTGCCGGCGGTCTCGCCCGAGACGCGCAGGGTGCTCACGTAGGGCTGGATGGCGAAGGCGTTGACGGTGGCCGTGGGGATGCGGCGGTTGGTGCGGTAGAGGGTGTAGCCCAGGCGCATGATGAAGTGGTCTTCGTAGCTGTAGCGCAGCAGGGGGTTGTCCGGGGCTATCTCGTCGAGGAAGTCCATGGTGCTCCGGGGCAGGCGCACCACGTTGATGTCGATGAGGTCGAAGGTGTGGCGCAGCTGGAAGTCGCCGCGGCGCTGCTGCCACTTGTATTTCCAGGAGGCGCCGAAGATGAGGCGGGTGTATTCCGGGCGTTCCTGGTAGTTGAACGACACGGCGAACTCCGTGGAGGCGCGCACGCGCTTCTTGAAGCGGTGCGACACGAGCGGAAACTCGAATTTAGGGAAGGTGATGCCCACCTCGCCGGCCACCTCGGTGTAGCGGTCGTTGATGAGGCCGTCGAGGTCGCCGCTGATGCTCTCGTAGGCTCCGCGCAGCTTGGCGGTGAGGAGCTCAGAGCCGTGGGCCAGGTTGCGGTGCTGGTAGGTGAGGGCCACGCCGGCGCCCAGGTCGCCCTCGCTGTTGGTGCCGTCGAGCTCTACTGACACGGATTGCGTGCGGTTCCGGGCCATGGTGATGACGGCCTGCAGCAGCTGCTCGCCGTCGACGGTGCCGGCCGGCACCATCTCGATGTTGATGAAGCGCAGGATGCCCAGCTGGGCCAGGGCCTCGTAGGTGCGGTCGACGGCGGCGGCGCTGTAGGGGCGGCCGGGCACGATGTAGCATTTCTCCTCGAGCACGGAGGGGCGGATGTAGCGGTCGGTGCCGTAGACCACTTCGATGCCGCGGTAGCGCACGGTGTCGACGGGGTGCTCCTCGGCGTCGGTCACGAACACCACGGAGGCCACGCGGAAGCGGTCGGCGTCGGTGCCTTCGGCGGCCCGCGCCGTGGCGGCGCGGGGGGCGCGCAGGCGCAGCGTCAGGGCGGCGTCGTGGCTGCCGCGCACGGTGTCGGCCACGAAGGAGATGTACTCCTTGGTGAAGGCGTAGTAGCCGCGGTTGCGCAGCATGGTGGTGATGCGGGCGCGCTCGCTGTCGAGCACGTTGCGGTCCAGCAGGTTGCCGGCGCGCATGAGGGTGCGGGCGGTGTCGGCCAGCACGAGGGCCCGCAGGGCCGAGTCGGCGATGTCGTAGTCGACGGATGCCACGTAGAGGGGCGTTCCGGCCTCGATGCGGTAGTCGACGTCGACGGCGCGTCCGCCGGGTCGCACCACGGTGTCGGCCTGCACGGTGGCGTTGATGTAGCCGCGGTTCACCAGGGCCGTGCGCAGCTGGCGCACGGAGGCGTCCGTGAGGTCGCGGTCGTATATCACGGGCGGCTGGCCAATGCGGCGCACCCAGCGGTTGAACCAGCGGGTGGTGTCGCTGCCGGAGAGGTTGTAGGTGGCCAGCTGCAGCTTGGCGAAGCCCAGCACCTTGTGGTTGGGGGTCTGGCGCAGGAAGTAGTAGAGCTCGTCGGTGTCCACATCGCGCGCGGCGGTGCCTGCCGTGTCCGTGATCTCGATGCTCACGGCGCGCAGCAGCATTTCGCCCGGGGGCACGTGGCGTGTGCTGCTGCACGCGTGCAGCAGCGCCACCACGGCCGCCGCGGCGACCCACCGGGTGATGTGCCCTAAGTGTCTCACTCCATGAGCTTGCGATAGCGGCGGCGGGGCAGTTCCTTGCCGCCGTTGCGGGCGCGCTTGTAGTCTTCGTAGTCGCTGTAGGAGCCTTCGTACCACACCACCTCGCCGTCGCCCTCGAAGCTGAGGATGTGGGTGCAGATGCGGTCGAGGAACCAGCGGTCGTGGCTCACCACCACGGCGCAGCCGGCGAAGTCGTCGAGGCCTTCCTCAAGGGCGCGCAGGGTGTTGACGTCGATGTCGTTGGTGGGCTCGTCGAGCAGCAGCACGTTGCCCTCTTCCTTGAGGGCCATGGCCAGGTGCAGGCGGTTGCGCTCGCCGCCGCTGAGCACGCCTATTTTCTTCTCCTGGTCGGCGCCGGTGAAGTTGAATTTCGAGAGATAGGCGCGGGCGTTGACGTCGCGTCCGCCCATGCGGAAGGTCTCGACGCCCTGCGATATCACCTCGTAGACGGTGGCGTCGGGGTGCAGGTCGCGGTGGGTCTGGTCCACATAGGCCACCTTCACGGTCTCGCCCACGTCGAAGCTGCCGGCGTCGGCCTTCTCCAGGCCCATGATGAGCTTGAACAGCGTGGTCTTGCCGGCGCCGTTGGGGCCTATGACGCCCACGATACCGGCCGGGGGCAGCATGAAGCTGAGGTCTTTGAAGAGCTGCTTGGTGCCGAAGGCCTTGGCCAGGTGGTGGGCTTCGATCACCTTGTTGCCCAGACGGGGACCGTTGGGGATGAATATCTCCAGGCGCTCCTCGCGCTGCTTCTGGTCTTCGTTGAGCATGCGGTCGTAGCTGTTGAGGCGGGCCTTGCCCTTGGCCTGGCGGGCCTTGGGGGCCATGCGCACCCATTCGAGCTCGCGCTCGAGGGTCTTGCGCCGCTTGCTGGCCTGCTTTTCTTCCTGGGCCATGCGCTTGGTTTTCTGGTCGAGCCAGCTGGAGTAGTTGCCTTTCCAGGGTATTCCCTCGCCGCGGTCGAGCTCGAGAATCCATCCGGCCACGTTGTCGAGGAAGTAGCGGTCGTGGGTGATGGCGATGACGGTGCCGGGATACTGCTTGAGGTGCTGCTCGAGCCAGTCGATGCTCTCGGCGTCGAGGTGGTTGGTGGGCTCGTCGAGCAGCAGCACGTCGGGCTGCTGCAGCAGCAGGCGGCACAGGGCCACGCGGCGGCGCTCGCCGCCGCTCAGGGTGGCCACGGGCTGGTCGTCGGGCGGGCACTGCAGGGCGTCCATGGCGCGCTCGAGCTTGCTGTCGATGTTCCAGGCGTCGGCGGCGTCGAGCTTGTCCTGGAGCTCGGCCTGGCGGGCCAGCAGGGCGTCGAAATCGGCGTCGGGGTCGGCGAAGGCTTCGTTCACCTTGTCGAACTCGGCCAGCATGTCCATGATGGGCTGCACGCCCTCGCGCACCACCTCGATCACCGTCTTCGACGGGTCGAGCTTGGGCTCCTGCTCGAGGTAGCCCACGGTGTAGCCGGGCGAGAACACCACCTCGCCCTGGTAGTCTTTGTCGATGCCGGCTATGATCTTGAGCAACGACGATTTACCCGAGCCGTTGAGGCCTATGATGCCTATCTTGGCGCCGTAGAAAAACGAGAGGTAAATGTTTTTGAGCACTTGCTTCTGGGGCGGATAGGTCTTGCTCACGCCCACCATCGAGAAAATTATCTTCTTATCGTCTGCCATCTTTTTGAGGGGTATTTTTTTTTGGGGGGGGGAAGGGGATGAATCAGCGGCGGGCACGCGGCGCGAAGCGCACGGGATAGTCTACGCGTATCTTGCCCTCCACGATGTTCGAGAGCTTGCGCTTGATCAGCTGCTTGCGAATGGGCGAGATGTGGTCGATGTAGACCTTGCCCTGCAGGTGGTCGCACTCGTGCTGCACTATCCGCGCCAGGAAACCGCTGATTTCCTCTTCGTGGGGCTCGAAATTCTCGTCGAGCCAGCGCAGGCGTATGTGCTCCGTGCGCGCCACGTTCTCGCTCAGGCCCGGCAGGCTCAGGCAACCCTCGCCGCGGGTCACGCGCTCGCCGTCGAGCACCTCCACCTCGGGGTTGATGAGCACCAGCTTGCGGCCGGCGCATTCGGGGAAATTCTCGGCCACGGGGTCGGCGTCGATCACCACGATGCGCTCGCTCAGCCCCACCTGCGGGGCGGCCAGGCCCACGCCCTCGGAGGCGTACATGGTCTCAAACATATTCTGCAGCAGCTCGGCCAGTCCCTCCCTGCCGGGAGCCACGTCGGCGGCCTGCTTGCGCAGCACGGGGTGGCCGTAAAGATACACCGGAAGTTTCATCGTCTATATCGTGTTATTGTATTGTCGGCTTTCAAGATAGTCGTTCAGGATGATGGCGGCGGAGATTTCGTCGACCAGCGCCTTGTCGCGGCGAGCCATGCGGCGCAGGCCACCGTCGAGCATGGCCTTGTGGGCCAGCACGGAGGTGAAGCGCTCGTCGTAGAACTCCACCGGCACGGGCGCCACCTCGCGGCGCAGGCGCCCGATGGCCGGCCGCAGCCAGCGCTGGCTCTCGCTGGGGGCCCCGCTCATGGTCACGGGCAGCCCCACCACGATGGCGTCGACCGGCTCGCGGGCCATGTAGGCCTTCACCCAGTCGCACAGCCCGGCCGTGGCCACCGTGCACAAGCCGTTGGCGGCTATCCGCAGCGTGTCCGTGGCGGCTATGCCGCAGCGCTTTCTGCCGAAATCTATGGCCAGGAGTCGTCCCATCACTGCAAAATTACAACTTTTCCGCTACCTGCGCAAATCCCCGCGCTATCACAGCAAAAACTCTTGCACCACGCTGGAGAAATTGTGAAAAAACATAATGTAATAAATGGGCATATACGTGATGTGGTCGCGCTCATAAACCTGCTGCTCGTTGGACAGCACGCACGCACGCCTGACGTTGTAGTCGGGATTGGCCACAAAGCGCGACAGGGCGCTGTGCACGGTGTAGTCTTTGCCGGATTTCACCTCTATGGGGATGTTTGTGAGATTGTCGGCATCGTCGATGAGGAAATCCACCTCGCCCTGTTTCTTGTTGTCGTAATAGTACAGGTCATAACCATGGGCTTTCAGCTCCTGGGCCACCACTGTTTCATACACCGAACCAAGATTTATGCTGTTGACATCCGACATTATCGCCGTGATATTATTGTGGTAATATATCCCGGAAAGAATACCCACATCGTTCAGATACAGTTTCAGGAGGTTTTTGCCGCTGTTTTCCACCAGCGGATACGTGGGCGTGCTTATAGCCTTGACTTCCAGCGCCACACCGGCCGATATGACATATTCAAATTCTTCAACATAATCGCCGGCTCTTTTCCATGTCTTGTCTTCGATGTCTTTGATCACCACGCGCTTTTTCTTGTTTTCCAGCGTGGAGGGTATCATTTCATAGAGCCGCCGTATTTTCAGTTTTTTATTGTGCTCCTCTTCGTATTTGTAGCAATCGATTTCATAGAGGTCGTGCACTTCTTTCTGAATATTTCGGATATCCACCACGTTTCGTGTCTCCACAAATGTGGCAACGGCCTTGGGCAAGCCTCCCACTATGAGGTATTTCTTGAACAGGTCGAGCATCTTGGCATGTAGGTTGTCCGGTAGCGGCAGGCGGTTTTCAAAGTGCTCCCTCATGGAATCTACTGCCGCGTGGCCCACGCCGTTGGCCCGCAGAAACTCCTCGAAATCCATGGGGTACATGTGCACGATGTCGAGGCTGCCGATAGGAACCGACTGGGTGTTCTTCAATGTGATGCCCAGCAGCGAGCCGCTGGCTATATACCTGAAGCGATGCTCCGCCATCAGGAATTTCACAAGAGTGAGGAGATGGTCGTAGGCCTGGATTTCGTCGATGAAGACCAGGGTGTCGGATTCGTTGCCCATCTTGTCGCCGGCCACTACGCTCAGGGCCATATAGAAATCTTTTGTCGTGCGCGCATCGGCAAAAATACGTTCGCCCAGTTTATCCTCCTCCATGTTTATTTCAATGAAATTGGCAAAATGCTTTTCGCCCATCCATCGTATTATGTAGGATTTGCCTATCTGGCGCGCACCGTCTATCATCAGCATTCTGTCCGATGGTTTCGACAGATATTCGCCGATTCTTTTAGATATTTTTCTATGTAGCATATTACTAACCGATTACGCCGCAAAGATAGCAATAAATTTTCGAAACAACTGCGTTTTCCTATAAAAAACCACCTCAAAAAGGTGCGTTTTCCTATAAATTTGGGCTCAAAAAAGGTGCGTTTTCCTATAAAAAACCACCTCAAAAAGGTGCGTTTTCCGATTTTTGGCTCACGTACTGACAGAGGTAACTATAGAAAAAAGAATTGTCGGCATATCGGAAGGGTCGTTCTGTCAGCCAATGAGGCCGGGACACCCCGCGCGGCCCGCGCGGGGTTAACCAGCGGGCGGACCTCCGGCCCGCACATGCCGGCTTTATGCTATAGGCGTAGACCGCAATCGCGGCAGCGCCGTGCGCAGCCCCCGCGTAGCGAAAACTCCGCGTAGCGGGGTGTCGGAGTTAGCCTGCCGCAAGTGCCGCGTTTAGTGGCGCGCAGCCGCAGGTTCCTGCCCGTCCCCCCCCCAGCAAAAACTCCGCGTAGCGGGGTGTCTGGAGAATAGGGGCCGCTGCCCGGGCTGTGGCATAGCGGTCAGGCGTCCATGAAAAGGGCTCAACTCCTTGGAGCCTAGTCATTCCTCGCGGTTTTTGTTCCTTGTGCGGTTAATGTGTTTTTGTATCTTATTGTGGGAGGCGGGCGGGGCGGCGGGCGCGGATGGCGATGGAGAGGGCCACGGCCAGGGTGAGGAGCATGGGGTAGTAGAGGTGGGGGATGGCGGCCACGGGCGAGATGCCGGCCAGGGAGGCGGCCAGCAGGGCCTGGGCGCCGTAGGGGATGAGGCACTGCACGATGCAGGCGCTGGAGTCGAGCAGCGAGGCGGCTTTGCGGGCCGAGACGCCGTAGCGCTCGGAGATGCGCCGGGTGATGGACCCCACGGTGATGATGGCCACGGTGTTGTTGGCGGTGCACAGGTTCACGAGGCCCACGAGCACGGCGATGGCGGCCTGGGCGCCGCGCGGGCCGCGCACGAAGCGCGTGAGGCTGTCGAGCAGGAAGGCTATGCCGCCCAGCCACTTGATGAGGCCCAGCAGGCCGGCGGCCAGCAGCGTGACCACTATGAGCGAGCCCATGGAGTCGATGCCGGCGCCCATGTAGCCGGCCATGTCGGTGAGGCCGCTGCCGGCGCAGGCACCGGCCACGAGGGCGGCGGCGATGCCCATGGCCAGGGTGAGCAGCACGTTCACGCCCATGCAGGCGGCCACTATCACGATGAGATAGGGCACCACGAGCCACGCCGGGGCTGTGCGAGCGGGCGCGGGCATGTCCGGGATGTCGGTGCCCATGGCCACGTAGAGCACCACGGTGGCCAGGGCTGCGGGCAGGCATATCCACAGGTTGGCCTTGAACTTGTCGGCCATGCCGCAGCCTTGCGAGCGCGTGGCGGCTATGGTGGTGTCGGAGATGAACGAGAGGTTGTCGCCGAAGAAGGCCCCGCCCAGCACGGCTGCCACAAACAGGGGCGTGGACGCGCCGGAGGTGTGGGCCAGCTCGGCGGCCAGGGGCGTGAGGGCCACCACGGTGCCCACGGATGTGCCCACGGCCATGGATATGAAGCACGAGGCCACGAAGAGCGTGGGCACCACGTAGCGCAGCGGAAAGGCCGAGAGGGTGAGCTGCACGGTGGCGTCGACGGCGCCCGTCTCGCGGGCCACGTTGGCAAAGGCGCCCGCCAGCACGAACACCCATATCATGTACAGAATGTTGGAGTGGCCCGCGGCGCGCGAGAATATCTCGATGCGCTCCATCAGCGGCACGCGGCGGCACAGCACCACGGCCCAAACGGCGGCGGCAGCCAGCGCCACGGACACGGGCATCTTGTAGAAGTCGCCTATCCACAGCGACACCGCCACATACGACAGCAGGAACACCGCCATGGGCGACAGCGCCAGCAGCCCGCGGCCGGCAGGAACGGGCGACGTGCTATTCTCCACGGGCGGCCGGGGGCAGGATGGGGCGCAGCGCGCCGGTGGTGGAATCCATGATGTAGCCGGCGGTGCGCACGTCGGCAGGCATGAGCGGGTGGCGCGCTATCAGGTCGACGGTCTCGGCTATGGCCGCGTCCGTGTCGTCGAAGCCGTGGAGCCAGCTGTCCAGGTCGATGCCGCAGTGGCGCATCAGGGAGATGTGCTCTTCCGGCACGCCGCGCTCGCGCATCAGGTGCAGCATCTCGGCGGCGTCCATGCCCTGCACGCCGCAGCCCGTGTGGCCTATCACCATTATCTCGTTCACTCCCAGCTCGTAGACGGCCACCAGCAGCGAGCGCATGGTGGAGTCGAAGGGGTTTGTGATGGTGCCACCGGCGTTCTTTATCATCTTCACGTCGCCGTTGCGCAGCCCCAGGGCCGCGGGCAGCAGCTCCACCAGGCGCGTGTCCATGCAGGTGACTATGGCAATGCGCTTGTCGGGATACTTCGAGGTGATGAACCGCTCGTAGCCGCGCTCTTCCACGAAGCGGCGGTTGTGCCGGAGAATATCGTCTATCATCGTGCTATCATTTTACGCTGCAAAGTTAGCGAAAATGTTTTAAAACATTTTTGATACACCCTATCCATTTTTTTACGTACCTTTCGCCCCGTAAACCTTAAACATCATCCGCCATGATTATCGGCATACCCAAAGAAATCAAAAACAACGAAAACCGCGTGGGAGCTACCCCCGCGGGAGTGAAGGAACTCGTGGCCCACGGCCACACCGTGTATGTGCAGCACACCGCCGGCGAAGGCAGCGGATTCGCCGACGCCGAATATGAAGCCGCCGGCGCCACCATCCTGCCCGGTATCGCCGACGTCTACGCCACGGCCGAAATGATAATAAAGGTGAAGGAGCCCATCGAGCCCGAGTACGGCCTGGTGCGCCCCGGCCAGCTGCTGTTCACCTACTTCCACTTTGCCTGCGACCGCGCCCTCACCGATGCCATGCTCGCCAGCGGCGCCACCTGCATAGCCTACGAAACCGTGACCGACCGCGCCGGCACCCTGCCCCTGCTCACCCCCATGAGCGAAGTGGCCGGCCGCATGAGCGTGCAGCAGGGCGCCCGCTTCCTCGAGAAACCCCAGGGAGGCAAGGGCATGCTGCTGGGCGGCGTGCCCGGCGTGCGTCCCGCCCGCGTGCTCGTGCTGGGCGGCGGCGTCGTGGGCCGCAACGCAGCCCTCATGGCCGCCGGCCTGGGCGCCGAAGTCACCATCACCGACATCTCCCTGCCCACCCTGCGCCACCTGGCCGAAGTGATGCCCGCCAACGTCCACACCCTCTACTCCTCGCGCCACAACATCGAGCAGGAACTGCCCCGCACCGACCTCGTCATCGGCTCCGTGCTCATCCCCGGCGCCAAAGCCCCGAAACTCGTCACCGAAGACATGGTGGCACTGCTCGAGCCCGGCAGCGTGATGGTAGACGTGGCCATCGACCAGGGCGGCTGCTTCGCCACATCCCACGCCACCACCCATGCCGACCCTGTCTACACCGTCGACGGCGTGGTGCACTACGCCGTGGCCAACATCCCCGGCGCCGTGCCCCGCACCTCCACCATGGCCCTCACCAACGCCACGCTGCCCTACGCCCTCCGGCTGGCCGACCACGGCTGGCACGACGCCTGCAAGGCCGACGAAGGCCTCGCCCGCGGCGTCAACATCGTAGACCACCGCATCACCTTCCGCGCCGTGGCCGAAGCCTGGGACCTCCCCTACACCCCCCTCGCCGACGTCCTCTGACCCTCCCCCGCCCATAAAAAACCGGGACCTGCACCACCCGCAGGCCCCGGTTTTATGTACCCCGCGCCGCGCTACTTCAGCAGCACCTTGCGGCCGTTGACGATGTAGAATCCTGCCGCGAGTTTGCGGATGTCGTCGAGGGTGTGCACATCGAGCTTGATGCCCAGCATGTTGTAGACCTCGATGGCGCTGTCCGGCTCCATCTCCAGCCATTCGAGGCCCGAGAGGTCGCTCACCGTCACTATGCACGCTGTCGTGGCCTCGCCGCAGGAAGCGGTGATGGTGGTCAGGCCGGCACCGGTGGCCGTGACGAGGCCGTCGGGCGATACTGTGGCAACCCATTCATCTCCGCTGGTCCACTCCACGGTCTTGTCCGTGGCATCGTCCGGGAGCACCTCGGCTGTGAGCTGCCTGGTCTCGCCCACCGGCAGCGACAGTTCCGCATAGTTGAGCACAATACCCGAGGCGGGCACAGGCACGACTTCCACGAGGCAGGTGGCTGAGGCCTCGCCGTAGGTGGCCGTGATGGTGGCGGTGCCTATGGCAATGGCCCTGACGAGGCCGCTGGC
>CAYUUN010000006.1:0-61829 GCA_964447895.1 uncultured Bacteroides sp.
TATCAGTGAAAACATGGATAGAGCGAACCAATGCCATAGGAATACGCTCCAAGGCTGGTAGATATGGCGGGACTTTTGCACATAGGGATATTGCGTATCATTTTGGAATGTGGATAAGCCCCAAGTTCCAATTACTACTTGTTAAAGAGTATCAGCGGCTTAAGGCCGAGGAGCAGAAATCGCTCGGATGGTCGGCTAAGCGGGAGCTGTCTAAAATCAACTACCGCATTCACACCGATGCGATAAAGACGCATCTTCTTCCGGCTGAAATCACACGCGAACAGGCTTCTTATGTGTATGCCGATGAGGCTGATGTGCTGAATGTGGCGATGTTCGGGAAAACGGCCCGCCGGTGGCGCGAGGAAAATCCGGATTTGAAAGGTAATATCCGCGATTACGCTACCATCAACGAACTTATCTGCCTGTCGAATATGGAAAATCTCAATGCCGTGTTTATCGAACAAGGGATGCCACAGAGTGAGCGACTGATGAAGCTGAACCAGATAGCCATTCACCAAATGCAGATTTTGAGCAGCGGCGAAAATGACCGCAAGCTCCTGAAATAACGCAGGCTCAATTGGTTACAGAGTGCTTGCGTGTGCGGGAGATACAGAAGGACAGAAGGGGCAAAAGAAACAAAAAATAATTTTTTTGTTGGGGGCCGAGACGGCGAAGTGTCGGAAAAATATGGTACCTTTGTGCTTGACATTTAACGACTTCGATATTTATGGCAAAAATTATCGTACAACATATACCAATTACCGTTTTGTCGGTAGAAAATGAGGATTTTATCTCGTTGACAGATATGGCGACTGCCAAAGATGGAAATAACCGGTCAGCTGATATCATAAAGAATTGGTTGAGAAATCGTTATACCATTGAGTTTCTTGGCACATGGGAAATCATTCACAACCCCGATTTTAAAGTGGTCGAATTCGACCACTTTAAAATGAACGCCGGGTTACCATCTTTTGTATTGAGCGCATCAGAATGGATTGAGCGCACGAATGCCATAGGTCTTGCAGTCAAAAAAGGACGTTATGGCGGTACATACGCGCACAAAGATATTGCCTTTGAATTTGGCTCAGCAATCAGTGTGCCTTTTAAACTCTATCTTATTGAAGAATTCCAGCGGCTTAAGGCCGAGGAGCAGAAATTGCTCGGATGGTCGGCAAAGCGGGAGCTGTCTAAAATCAACTACCGCATTCACACCGATGCGATAAAGACGCATCTTCTTCCGGCTGAAATCACACGCGAACAGGCTTCTTATGTGTATGCCGATGAGGCTGATGTGCTGAATGTGGCGATGTTCGGGAAAACGGCCCGCCGGTGGCGCGAGGAAAATCCGGATTTGAAAGGTAATATCCGCGATTACGCTACCATCAACGAACTTATCTGCCTGTCGAATATGGAAAATCTCAATGCCGTGTTTATCGAACAAGGGATGCCACAGAGTGAGCGACTGATGAAGCTGAACCAGATAGCCATTCACCAAATGCAGATTTTGAGCAGCGGCGAAAATGACCGCAAACTCCTGAAATAACGCTGGCTCAGTTGGTTACAGAGTGCTTGCGTGTGCGGGAGATACAGAAGGACAGAAGGGGCAGAAGTAACTAAAACATGTTTTTTGAGGGCGGCTCGCACAAAAAAAGAGGCGCGCCCTTCACAGGGAACGCCATCTATACTTATCCTATAAATTATTTGTTTATTGTTTCCATGCTACGGGTGTGTATTCACACACTTTGGTGGGGTCGTAGCCGTTGTTGCCTTCAGAGGTGACGCTGTGCCAGGTCTGGCGCTTGCCGGCTACCCAGTCGCGGAAATTGTCGTAGACCTGCCCGATGTTTTGGCGCTCCTTGGGCCACTTCCACATGTATTGGCACATGAGCATCTGGGGCGCGAAGCTGCCGCCGGACCTGGGCTGGTCTACGCGATAGGCGCCTTCGCCGAGTTTACCGTTGAAGGGTTTCAGCACGTTCTTGGTTTCCGAGATGTGGCGGCGCACTTGCTGGTGGTCGGTATTATATTCCGGCTGTCGGGGCTTAACGTCGAAGAGTGTGTTTTCAAGCTGGGCGCGCATGTTGTCTTCTTTATCGACCAGCACCCAGAAATTGCGGATGGGCTGATTGTCGCCGGTGATTGTCTGCGGGGGGTTCTGAATGTCGAAGTCTAATTTATTCGAGCCAATCACAGGCACGCAGAAGCTGACGGCACATCCGTCGAAATCCTGATTGAGGCCGGTGTTGAGCATCTTCTTGTAGTCGGGCTCGCCGAGCCATGCGTGCAATTCGGTGCCCACGACGTAGGTGCCTTCGGTGAAGCCGGCATTGATGGCCGACAGCATGGTTTCGTCGGTGATGTCGTCGGCCACTTCGCCTTCATACATCAGATATATGGGGTATGTGCCGCCGGCAGCCTTGGGCACTACGGTGATGCGACGTCCCAGTATATTGGGCGAGGGAAAATATGCTCTCTCCTTAGTATAGATGCGACAAAGGTCGGTGGTGAGGTCGTAGACGTTCACCACGAGGTCGTTGAAGTCCCAGTCGTCGGTGCTACCGAGGTCTTCGGCGGCAAGCGTCCAGGGATAAGTGCCGTATCCTTCGCCTTTTTCGTTAGGGCCGACGCTACCCAGGGCAGGTCCGGGATTGAGATTCAGAGCTAATACCACATCGCAGAAATCGGGAGTTGACTTCGAGGCACGGCAATCGGGCTGCGACATGAATCCGATGGGATAGTAATACGAGTTGCTAACTCCCAGGTCTTCATCGGCGATGCCATCGATGTGCGTGGGTTCTTCTCTTTTCAGGGTACACATGCTGCGTGCGCCAAAAACGGCGCCTGTATAGGAATAGCCGATCTCTTTCACGGACAAATCCCAATAGTGGTCGCCCCACTCCGAAGCATTGTACATAGCGCTCTGGAAGGTGATGTGGGTGTAGTTTCGGCCTTTGCCCTCGGTGTAGCCGGGCTTGAGGCCCGACTTGATATAGAAGCCGATATTCATGGCGGGAGTGGCCGGCATGTTTTCAAGTGTAATATGCACGCCTTTTGCGTGAATGCGGCTGGCTGTCGTAAGTTTCTTTACTTCGGCTACAGTTTTGACATTATTCGGCGCGGCCGTGCTGCCCACGGTGAAGGTTCCGCTGGCACTCCAGCTGAATGTGAGACCTTCTTTTACGTCAAAATCTTCGAAATCAATCATTTTGATGTTGTGGGCATGCTGCAAGACCGTGTTTTGGCCAAACTCGTCGTAGGGGGCATTATATACACCTTCCTGATAGTAGTACATGCCCAGCATGTAGTCGCTCTCGCCATGCACGTTCTCGCGCCAATACAAGGGATAGACGGTAAACTGGGTATCTTGTTGTCTGAGAGCCACGCGGCTGTTCAGGTGGATGTTGTTTGTACCACTGGTTGCCTTTGGCTGCAGGTAGTTGAACTCTGAGTCGAATATGTTGAATGCCCAGCTTTCGTTCAGCCAGGTGTTGTAGAGCGAGCCCGAGAGCTCGATCTCGCGGGCGCCCGACTGGTAGTTGACCGTTAGGTCGCCGAAATTCGGCAGGTCGGTGACGAAGTTGGGCTGAGCGCAGAAGCGGCTACCGTCGGAGAGGTCGAGAAGCTCGCCCAGGGGTGTCTTGTGCTCCACGCCATCGGCCACGACAATGAGCTCCCGCACGTTGTCGGGGATGTGTACGGAGATGGGCTGGAGGCCGTAGACGCTGCTGAGGGATGCGAAGAGGAAACGCTGGCCTTCGATGTCGGCGAAGACGTTGATTTGCGTGGGGCGGGAGGTGCGCACGGAGATGACGCCCTGCACGCCCTGGTCCCAGTTCTGAGCCTTGAACTCGCCGAATTCCTTGACGAAGGCGCGGGTGTAGGCCTCGACGGGGTCGAGGGGTCCGTTTATGTTGCCATTGCCGTTGCCGCCCTTGATGTCGTTGTCGGCGCACGAAGCCAGGCACACGGCAGCAAAAGCTACGGCTGCGGAGGATAAAATCTTGCGGTTTACATTCATGTGCTTTATAGGAAAAGATTGTTATTCATTGCATTATTTCCAAAACCGCCACAAAGATACGCCACAGAAAAATAATAAAAAATACCCCCCCCCGTTTAACATTATTTAACGTTTTAAAATCGCTATAGTAACTATTCAGCTATATGCTAAATTGTAATGGAAAAGCTCGCGCAGAGTACCCCGATAGGGTATTGCCCTAAATCATAAAGAAAAGAGAACGAGCCACCCGTCTGATGGCAGGGCCGGAGGCCCTCCCTTTGGTTAACCCCCGGCGGGTCGCCGGGGGACAGCAATATCAACAGATACAGCCCTGGAAGGGCTGTCCTGCCGGCCATTGAGGATGGGACACCCCCTCCGGGGCTGATTATCTTGGTTTTACCTACCCCGTGCGGGCCGCACGGGGTTAACAAGCGGGCGGACCTCCGGCCCGCTCTCCCAGTCGCCACTACATATTTGTTCTATAGTAGGCGCAGAGAATTAGATAAAGAGCTGAAAATCGAGACTAAAGAGCGTCGGAGACGCGACTTATTTCAGGAGTTGAGTAGTGCGAAAAGTTTATGGAGATTGGAGTATGATTCACATTCTTCTCTGATAGCGGTTGCGTTATTGATGGCAGTGGTTAGTTTGTTGTCGGACAGTAGCGTGGCAACCCAGCTTTCTTTTGATAGATATGCTTGTTGCTTGCTGAAGTTGGGAAGATAGTGGCGTAGAGTGGCTATCACGTCGTCGGAGGTTGCGAAATAGCGGTTTGTGTTGAGGTAATGGAGCAGAAACCAGAATTCAATCGACGGCATGCTCTCGCAGATGATGACTGAGGGATTATTGGCATAACGGTGACGCATGGCGTCAAACTTGGCTTTATCCGCATGATGCAAGCGTGTTACGTCCACATCAAATACACATACGGCCATACCGTCATCGGCAAGCACGCGTTCAACTTGTCTTTGAATATCGTCAATATTCTGTTCAGCAAAGTTGCGAGGCTTGCAGATGTAGTTGTATCCATTTAGACGTTTAAGGTGGGTGAAATAGAAACGCTCGGTGGCGCCCTCGCCGATAATTGTAATCGCGGGATTTTTGAGCTTGCGCTCTTTGATTCTTCTTGCCATAATTACAGTACGTTGGGCAGTGCGCCGAAACGACCGCTCATATATGCGCGATGAATGGATGAGAGTTTGTTAAGTCCCTTGAAATCAACGAGAGAAAATAGTTGTGAGCTGCCGTCCTTTCCTTTTTCAGTGAACCACACTGAATCTTTGCCGAAAATATCGTCAATATCTTTCAGAATTGGGTCGTAGTGCGTCGAAACAAGCAGCTGCGACTGATTGTCCGGTGTATTAACAAATTTAGAGAGGATATACTCCATCAGATTTGGGTGCATCGACGCTTCAATCTCATCAACACACAGGAAAGCCTGACGCTTCAGTTGCTCATAGATCATCGATTCCAGTTCCACCATTCGCTTTGTGCCGGTGCTCTGGCAAGCCTCCGGGAGTATATAATCTTGGGCTCCGGCGGCATTCTCAACCTTATGTGCAAAGAGAGCTGCCATTTTCTGAATTTTAATGTCGGAAATATTAAAGTCGGCTTCCTTTGCGAATTGTAGCAGATACTCACGAAAATCCCCGCTATCGGCAATGTGTTTTTTCGCATCACTGGAAAGCGCAGAGAGAGAGCCACTCTGCAATGGGAGAATGCGGCTATCAATCCATCGGCGCATATTGTCGAGATATGCAACCGACACATTTACCTTTTTCAAAGCAGCCAAAAGCGACATATTGCGCAGGCAGTTCATGGTCATGACATCAACCTCCGCTTGCGAAAGCTTGACAACTGCCGGATTGAAATTGAGCCTGGAAACGCCTTCTGCATCCTCGCGACAAAACACCTTCGTAGGGCGATTGGAAAGATAGACAAAGAGCGACTCATGGCAAACCTTTTCGGGATTTACCTTGAGTTTATACCAATAACGCAGTCGCCCGGCATAGAATTTTAACTTAAATTCCGTGTCGAAAGAAAGGGCATCGCCGCGTAACAAGAATGGCTGTACATCAATGCCGTCACCATTGGTTGACGGTAGGGTGTTCCAGAATTTACGCAGGAACTCAAATGCGTCAAGCAGATTTGACTTACCACTGGCGTTGGCACCAAGCACTACGGCAAAACGCAACAGTTTCACGCCATCGGGCATGGTGACAGTGCTATTATAGCGGTCATCTTCCGACGGCTCAAAACTCAATTCCACTTCATCACGAAACGACTTGAAATTCCGTATTTTCAGCTCTTGTATCATATCCGATGCTATTTATTGGCGCAAATATAGCTAATTTTCGCTGCGCAAGCAAATAAAAATCCAAGTGTGCGCGATTTTAATTTTTAAATATGCACGCTTTGCGCTAAATCACAATATAAAATCCCATAATGTCGCTTTTTAAATTTAATCTCAGTCCAGCAATCGCCATTCTTTAGCCTGCACATTTTTTATAAAACCATAGACAAAGAACAGACGCTATAATTCTTAGTATCTTTCCGCATCCTTTGCATTTTAAAAGATATATTCACCGGCAAAAGGGTGCACAACAATGAGTTGTGCACCCTTTTGCTCTTTCTATACGTCAGTTCAATAGCGGATACTTACAGAATTATATTCGTAGGTGGCTGCGGGGGTTATTTGAGCTTGTCGGCGAGGGTGTGGACTTTGTCGGCGAGGGTGTCGAGGGCGTCGGCGCCGCGGTCCATGATGCCGGCTGCGCCGGCGGCGATGTTCTGCTTTGTGCGGTTGAGGGTGGAGTCGGGGTCGGAGTGCTGGGCGGCCACGCTGTCTTTGACGTTCTGGATGGTGCCGGCTATTTTTTCTTTGGCTCCGGCCACGGCTTCGGTGGCGCGGGTCTTGAGGCTCTGGGCCTGTTCTTCTACGGCTACTTCGGCAGCCCGGGCGGATACCTGGGCGGCGGCTTCGGATACTTGTGCGGCGGCCTGTGCGGCGGCCTGTGCGGCGGCCTGGGATACTTCTGCGTTCATAATGAGGAGATTTTTATACATTGATATTCTACTGCTATAACGCCCGGGGCGGCGCGAGGGTTCAGGGGGAAATATTGCGTGCCGCAGGGTTTCACAATCCTGCGGCACGCTGTGCTGTTTCGTATGTCTTAATAATTAACCTATGGAAGTCTTGTCTAATTTTATATATAAGACGCCGGGGAGGAGGAAAAATAACAGCGCATGTCGATTTTTTATATTATTTTTGCATTTGACGATGAAGACGCGGCTGTACATATTGCTGTGGGTGGCGCTCACGGCCCTGGGCACGGGGCTGTGGATGTGGCAGGTGTGGCCGGTGATCGACGACCTGGCCTATCTGCACCGCGTGGTGGAGGCCGACTACTGGGCCGTGGGCGGCGGGCTCATCGAGGGCGCGGCGGACCTGTGGCAGAGCGTGCGGGCCCACTACGCGCTGGTGAACAGCCGCCTGGCCAACCTGCTGGCGCTGGCTGTGCTGCAACTGCCGCGTGGCGCGCAGGCGGCGATGTGTGGCGCGGCCGCGGCGGCGCTGCTGGGCGCGCTGGTGGCGCTGGGCGGTGCGCGCCGGCGGGCTGCGGCGCCGGCGGCAGCGGCGCTGATGTGGCTGGCGCTGCCGTGGCACGACGGCCTGGCGAGCGTGGATTTTGAGATTAACTATGTGTGGGCCTCGGCGCTGGCGCTGTGGGTGCTGGCGGCGGCCTACAGGGGTCGCCCGCGATGGGCTCTCGCGGCTGTGGCCGGGGCTTTTCTCGCGGGCTGGATGCACGAGGGCATCGCCGTGATGGCGGGCGCGTGGCTGGCGTGCCTGTGGATGCAGGCGCGCGGCATGGCGCGGCGCCGCGTGGCGGTGCTGGCGGTGGCGCTCGCTGCGGGCTTTGCCGTGAATCTCGCGGGGGCCACCACCACGCGGGCGATGCTGGCCATGGGCCAGGGCGGCGGCATTCCGGCCGTGCAGTGGATGCGCGCGGGGCTGGTGCAGATGTGGCCGCTGTGGCTGGCCGCGGCGGGCGCGGTGGCGCTGCGGAAGCGGCCCGGACTGTGGCGACGGCTGGCTGCGCCGGCTGCGGCAGCCGTGGTGTCGCTGGCCATGTGCGCCGTGCTGCGCGTGCTGGGTCGGGCGGCCTGGGGAGTGAACCTGGCCGCCGCAGTGATGCTGCTCATGGAGCTGCAGGAGCTGCGCGGCTGCCGCAGGCCCGGGGCGCGCAGGGCGTGGCTGGCGGCGGCAGTGGCGGTGTACGCGCTGTGGCTCGGCCACCTTGTGGCATGGCAGGCACGCATCGGCGCCGAGGAGCGCGAGATGGCGCGCCTGGCCGCCGGAGCTGCCGGCGACGTGCGCCTGGCCGTGACGCCCGCGTGCGACATCCCCTTCACCCTCATGGGCATAGTGCAGCATCCGCCGCTGATGACGCCCAACTACAATGCCGTCTTCGCGCGCCACTACGCCGGGCTCGACGGCCTGGCCGTGCTGCCCCCCGGGGCGGCCGCCAAGGTGCCCGGCGACAATCCCTTCTACGACAGCCGCTGGGGGCTGCTGCGCGGCCCCGCCGGGCTGCCCGACACGCTGCGGGTGGAGGTGGCCTACGGGCCGCCGCGCGCCGCCGCCACGCCCCTTGACCGCCTTGCGGCCCTGGCCGGCGGCCGGAGCGCCGGCTTCACCACCGACGCGCTGGCCGTGCGCGGCCACGCCCCCGGCATCTACTTCGTGGAGGGCGCCGGGCGCCGCGGACGCGGGCGAGCCATAGTAAGCATGTCTGTCACAGCCCCGTAGCGCGGCGTCAAGTCACAAAAAAAGTGAAAAATTTGCCGTTTCGGCAAATTGTGACTACCTTTGCACCACCAACACCGGGAAAGATGGCAGAGTGGTCGATTGCGGCGGTCTTGAAAACCGTTGAGGGTCACACCTCCGGGGGTTCGAATCCCTCTCTTTCCGCAAAAAAAGCCGCTTGACGCGGCTTTTTTTGTGCAGGAAAGGGAGGGGGTGAGAACCCACGGGTTCGTTATCGCGTCGGCGCTTTCGAGCCCCGCGAGAAAGAATCCCTCTCTTTCCGCACAAAAAGCCGCTCGACGCGGCTTTTTTGTATATAATGTGTGATGGAGTTCAAAGAGATTCAGGCTGGAAATAGCAGAATATTGAGCGAGGGAGTTTATAACGACAGTCGTCCGGGGAGGCTGTGAGATTCTGCTCGCGATATGGGAAAAAGAGCTTGTCTTCGTTGCTCAGGTAAGGGACTATCAGCCAATAGCTGAGCAAGCGTTCAAATTCTGTCCGAGGCAGATGATGGGCATCGAGAAGTTCGTGTACGCGACGCTTTCTGAGGCCATCTCCTGCTTCTGTACAAATCACGTTTGAAAAATCGCGAAGAAACTGCACATATTTATCAACATCGCGCGGAGTATAGAGTATGGCGAGTTCGCTCCTGATTTCAGCCATGTTGTCGTCAAGATAGTTTTTTGCACAGTCTTTTATTGATGTCGGCGAGAGAGGTATTGGATAGTCTGCCTCGTCTATCCTGTTGAAAAACAGTAATAAATCTCGCGGTCTATAGAACGTAAGGTCGAGAATATACTTAAATGCACTCTTCCCGAAAGTATCTCTTGCGCGCTTTTCATCCACGAAAGATGTCCATGGGTCGTCGCCTTTAATAGATATTCCTTTTTTCTCAAAGGCTATCTTCAGACGCTTGTTGAAGAATTGCCGCAGATGGGTTTTCTTCTCGCGGGTGTGGGATATGGTACTGCTGTGGTTGTACCACTTGATTTCCGCCGACGCGCTATTGTATATTTTAGCTGAGTCGGTGGTGTGGGAACGGGTTTCACGAAACACATCGTCGCGCATGAACAGTATTATGAAAGCCGAGGTGCCCTTGAGGTAATTTGTGTTGTATTCCTTTGTGACCCTGGCGAGTTCAACTATGCGCTGTTTATGTTCGTCCTTAGTGAGGCTGAAGTCCTTGTCGAGGTCATCGAACAGCAGATATATGGTGTAATCCCTGAACACCTCGGTGTTCAAGACTGTCGTAACCGCTTCTCTCAGGGGCTGTATATACTGAAAAAAGCTTGCGGCTTCCCTGTGCTCTTCGGCGGTGCGTGCCAGGTTGAACATTGAGCCGTCGATTCCCCCTGCACGGGTGTCTTTCACTGATTTCACGGCCATTTTCGTGATTTCCACGCGGCCGCGGTTCTTGTCAAGGAATTCACCCAGCTGCATCTGAGCCGGAATGCTTCCGCCCCGGTTGCTGTGCACGATACAGTCGGCAAGGTGCGTGAGAATTATCCATTCGTAGAGGAAATCGACATTGTCGTAGCTGTTCTGCAGAATTGATTCGAGCTGGAAATCCCTGTCGTTGAGCAGGCGGCATGTCATTTCATCGGGATACTTTTTCTGCTCATCGCAGATGTGTCTCACGATGGCGGATTTTCCAACTCCTTTACGACCGACAAATATATAGTTGCCCTTCTCGATGTGACCAAACCAGTCGAAGCATTCTTCGTAGAACCACTCACCACCGAGGTTTTCAGCCTCGGCTTCGGGTTTGCCCACGGACAATCCTCGCGTAGTGAACCTTAGCTCATCGGGACGGGAGGCCTTGCGGGCTCTTTCCCGCTTTTTTGTATCTCTGTAACTCATTCAGTTAATGAATAAGGCTGCAATCCCGGGGGTTATTCTTCCGGGGAGGTGTGGATTTTGGTTTGGGCAGAGTCCCAGGCAAACAGCACCGGGAACTCTATGAGCACATTGTAGAGCCTTCCCCACAGGCCTTTTTCGTGAAAAAGGCGGTAGAAAGCCCTGAGATTATACTTGTTTATCCATGCAGGATAGTAATTTATACCCTTGGCGGTCTGATGAAGAAAGCCTCCGCAAGTAAAGGCGATTCCTTTATATCCGGCATTTTTCAGATCGATGCAGAATTTTTCCTGTAAGGGCGAGCCCATCCCCACGATTACAAAATCCGGATTAAGCTCCACTATGGCATCAATGGCGCGCTGCCTTTCGTCGCTTGAGTTAAAGTAGCCGTTGCGGTAGCCGGCCACGTTGATTCCGGGATACTCCTTGCAGATCTGCTTTACGGTGTCTTCAAGCTCTTCCTGCCTGGCGCCTATGAAATATACGGTTTCGCGGCTGTGATTCAGACGGTCGAAAAGGTCTACGGCGAGCCCGGACATGTCGAAGCTGAGCCTCGGGATTTTGCGCCCCCACATCAGCTTTATGAGCTTGCACATGAGCATACCGTCTACATAGAGCCCATCCATACTGTCGTATAAATCCTTATGCTTCCTCACCAGATGATATGAAAAGGGATTTATGCAGGTGTTTATGGTGCCCTTCCGGATGAATAGGGTTTCGGGATAGGCAGCTGCCGAATCGGCTATTTTCTTTATGAGTGCGCGATTATTCATATGGTGGCTTTCTTGCTTGTGGGCTTTTCCGTGGGGCTGCTTTCAATGTACACTGTGAATCAGCAAAGCTGCTGCCCGAGATATTGCATGGTGCGCGACTGCTCTCGGTCTATGATTTCATTGACGGGCCTGTAGTCTATCTTGCTGTCGAGAATTCTTCCCACTTCACCGGCGCTGGCGGCAATTCTGTCGTCGAGCATGAATTGCTTCAGCAGAAAAGTGAGCTTGTTGCTGTTCATTCCTCTCACAATCACAGCGAACGGCTTATTATATTTAAGCGACATCACTGCGCCATGGAATGTATCGGTCACTATGCACCGTGCATGCTTGAAATAGCCGAGCACCTCAAAGGGATGTGGGGTCACGACGGTGTCCACCCAATCGAAATAGTTGGCCACAGCTATTATTTTCAGGCCGTTCCGGCGTGCATATGCAGTGATGGCCTGCACTTCTTCGGGGGCGTTCATGCGCCCGGGATAGGTGTAGACGAGCATATAGTCGTCCGCTACCCTTGGCTCGACAATCTCGCGGTCGAAGTTGTAGGCTACGACGGGGTCGACGTTCAGGACGGGGTCGCGTGACGTGATTTTTTTAACGATTTCAGCGCTGTTGGCATCTCTGACTGATATGGATTGCATTGCGCTCATCATCTGCCCGATGCGCTTATCGAGTTTCAGTTGCTGCAGTATCTTGTGGGTGGTGGCTCCGAAAGATCCTGCGTAGCTGATGACTTTGCCGGCATTAAGGCCTTCGCCGAAGAGCTGCGGCGAGAAACCGAACCAGGTGGTCTGAGCGACATTAAACACCTCGTCGCTCCCGATAACGACCACATCGAAATGTGGCTTTTCATATCCTTCGGACTTCACACCCAGCTCCGGCTTGAACTCGAGGTCGAATCTTTTATGAAGGTTCAGGGTGTATTTCAATTGCCTGAGCGGGTGCTTCACTTTCAGCCTGTTTAACAACAGCCTGACTTTGTGCAGCGGGCTGATTTTATATTCCGGAAGCTGCTGGCCGCGCTCTATATTGATAAACTCTACGTCGTGGCCTAATTCGCCGATCATTGACTTTAAAGCGTAGGCCTGCAGGAATGAACCATAATTGGTTATTTGCTGCATCGACAGTATGCCTATTTTCATATGCTTCTGATTTTATTGATGATGGACTTGGCGCTCCAGAATAGCCCTGTCTTTATCAATCCGTCGCGCACGATGCTTTTAATGTTTCGGCGCACCAGTTTAAATGTGGTGTTGATGTCGGACAGGCTCATTTGCGGATTGTTGAATGCGTCTACCAATGCGCTGCGGCAAGCCGGCCTGCTGCACGACCCCACAAGGTTGTGATTATAGGGAATGGCCTCCTGCACCGGACGCTGCTCGATGAAGCAGTCTTCAAGACCGGAGATTAATTCATGGCCACGCTGTGTGTTTGGAATCACGAGGGATACTCCCTTGGTCACATCGTGGTGGAACGCCACGCCCTGGCGTCCTATGCCCCAGAAATCGGCGATAGTGATGTCGGCGACCCGTCTTGTGCCATTGAAGCGGCATTCGTAGCACGACTCTCTGAACGTGGCGGCTTTATCGAAAGCTACCATATACAGGTTTGCCACGCCGGTGAGCCTGATGGTCTTACCTTCCGAAATCTTCGCGGATGGGGCATAGCCCCATCCGCGAAGATTTCGGAAGGTAAATTCGGTTATTCGACCTTTTCCGGGATATAAGGCCGAGAGTTTTTCTATGTAATTTTTAAACAGTGTGTGGGACGGCACGCCATGACACACTATCTCGACGGTGATGAGCCTGTCGTAGGGCTTGAAAAGGAAGCTTCTGAGGCCGGCTATCTGACAGGGAGTGCCGGTGAAAAGAACGTGTTTTCCCTCCCGCAGGGCTTCCCGGGCCTCGACATAGGTGCGCCGTATATCGCTCTGCAGATACTTTGAGCCTCTCAGCGCTCCCAGCTCATGGCGTGAGGTGCATTTTATATGGCGGCATTCGAGGTTTTCATTCCAGGCGGCTCCGAACACCACGCCTTCCAATTCAAGGACCCGGCGTGCTATTGCAGAAAAAGCTCCTCCCGAACTGCTGGCTGTGCGTGTGTCTTTGTCCCAAAGAGCATAAGCCGTGTTGAACTCGGCATGTTTCAAATCCTTGCCATTAACTATCGGACAAGCTTTCTCACACAGCCCGCACTCGACGCAGCGCGCGCTATCTACGACCGGCATCAGAAAACCGGAATCGTCCGGCCGAATGGAGATGGCTTCGTGCGGACAGATATTATAGCAGGCACCGCAGCCGGTACATGTCTTCAGGGTAGCGAGTTCAGGCATTCGTTATTTTTCTTATGAGTTCGCAATATCGTTGTTTAAATATCTCGAAGTTGAACCTGCGGTCGTAGGTTTCTCTCCCGCAGGCACTCATGGCATCGATGTCGTCCTGTTTCAGGCCGGGTAGGCTGTTAAGGCCCCTCAGCAGCGAGTCCCAATCGCTCACCATAATTCCTTCTTTGCCGTCGGTGATGATTTCCGGAATGCCGCCAACGCCGTTGCAAATCACGGGCACTCCGTTCTGCACTGCTTCTATGAGCGAAATGGGGAGTCCTTCGTGCTCGGAATACAGCATGACAAAATCGCAGTCTTTCATCAATTTGGGCACGTCGTCGCAAAATCCCAGTGTGCGAAACTGCCCGTTTCCGCGCTTTTCGCACATAGCTTTCAGTTCTTCATATTGTGGCCCCACGCCGGCAAAGAGTATCTTTACGCGCCTGTCGAGCTTGCCGTCAAGGTATTCCACAATGTGTGTCTGCTGCTTGATGCTGTTGATGCGCGCAGGATACAGCACTGTCACGTTGTCGGGGTCGAAGCGCCTGGTTCCGGGCTGGTAGGGCCCGTTTTCGCGCACGCAGTTGTGAATCTTGATGATATTTTCCGGGGCTACACCGAAGTAGTCGGTGAGATTTTTTATTCCGGTGTCGGAAATGGCCACTATGTGTTTAGGAAACAGGGACAGTTTTCTGTTTCCATAGAGCAGGCTGTGATGAACGTACAGGCACTTGACATTCAGGCCGGGGATGTGACTGAGCAGATACAGCAGCGGCAGCAATCTGCGCTCATGCACAATCACCAATGAATTCCTGAACATCAGCGGGTTTCTCAGCTTTACGTATTCTTCCTCCGGAATCTGAAGTGTGGCATCGACTTTACCGTAAGGCGCGGTGCCCACGATTTTGGCGTCGAAATCCTGCCTTAATGCTTCATGGATGTCGCGTAGCACTCGTTGTATGCCGGTGACTTTATATAGCTCGGTGTTTAATTGATATACTTTCATTGCTTCGGAATCGTGTTGCGGAAATTACTCCCAGATGAACAAATAAGGCATGAGCGCAAGGTCTTGCCACTCGCGTGTCAGCCTTATGTACAGCAGCCCGTAGAATCCCAGCAAAAGGCATATTTTAAGGATGTAGACGGACTGTTTCGAGAACTTCTTGCATATAGCCGGGATAAGCACGCTCCACAGAATCAGATTGGAAATATAGAAATATTCGGCGAAGCGCCACAGACCCAGCACCAGCGTTGCCGGCATCAATATTATGTCGTAGATGAAAAATATCTTCAGGAATTTTATGCGCCTTGTATCGGGCATGGTTCTATATCCCAGCATAAGCCCGCACAGCAACAACACGTGCACGATGTACATGGGCCAGTTAAGAAGAATGTTTTTGCCCTGGCCGTTGGTGAGATACCAGAAGTCGTTGCTGCCATCGTCGTTAAAAATCGAAAACAGGATTATATATTTCTGCAATTGCACCGCAAGCAGATAGCTGACGAGGATGAACGCAACGGTAAATATCAGAAGTCGTTTTCGCGGTGCGTTGAATATAAAGTTCTTAAATATCCAAAAGAACGGGAAGAAACTTAAAATGGCCGCCGACAGACGGTGCATCAACACCGAGGCTACGGCAAGAACGAAACACCAGAAATATTTCCTGTCGTAGAAACACACCAGGCACATCAGGAAGAGTGCTATGGACATGGTGTTTCTCATAGAACCGAAACTTCTCATGTACGGTATGAGGATGCAGATAAAGGGTATGCTGGTGATTCCCTGCGGGCAAAAGCGATTTATGAACACGATGTAGCCGGTGGCAATAAAACTGTAGCAAAAGAAGCGGTAAATCACGGGGTTGTCCGTGACATGCCTTATCAGGCCCGTTACAAACCCGAATAAAATATCGGTATCCTCGAATCTTTCGGCTCCGTGGTTGAAATACTGCACAAACATCTCCTGATAGCGCTGTGCGTCTTCGCCTCCTAAGTGGAGACCAACTTTTCTAAGCGTGGCAAAAAGCACCAGCACAATAAAGAGCAAGGAAAATCCCTCTACGTTGTTCCGCACGGTGTATACCCGCGCTCCTCTGGCAATCTTGACAGAGAGCATGCACAATGTACCCACAATAAGGTAAATGACTATTGTGAGGGAGTCGTAATAGGGGTATCCCACGTTAAGATGGGGGGGGGTTATTTCCTTGTACTGAGAACGCGCCTTATAAAAGCAGCGGCCGGCTGTATGAGCTTCACGGTTCTATAACCGAGCATGCGCTTGATTTTTTTTCTGAACTTTACAGCGGGGGTTTCCCACGATGCGGAGAAAAGGTGAATGGTTCTGGAGTTCGGAGTCTGCTCCATGACCAATGTGGGGCTCATGGGGCAAAAATAGTCCCAGGGATATATCCATATGCCGTCCACCTCCTGAATGTCGGGTGTGTGTCGTAAACCATTTTCCACGAGCAGCTCGGTAGTGTAGTCCACTATGGTCTTTACGTTGTGGGAGCCGTCTTCGTTATAAAAGCTCAGATTTTTATATAGGTCCAGGAGTTTACGATATATAGGATGGCCTGCGTACACGCCTAAACCCAGGCCGGGCGCCACATGCAGGGAGTATACATCTCCCCGGGGCGTGTATTTGTCCTGACATCCCATGAACGGGCCTTTTGCCACGATGTCGTCGAGAGGCTTGATCACCTCCACATCCGTGTCGAAGTACAGGCCGCCGTACTGATAGAGAATCAGAAAGCGGGCATAGTCGCTGACGAAAGCGTATTTCTTAGCTTCATATGCCTGGCGGGTGTAAGGAATGATGTTGACATCGAAATTAGTCTCGTCCCACTGCTTTATCTCGTAGTCGGGCAGGTATTTTTTCCAGGAATCGATGCATCGCTGAGCCATTTGGGGCAAAGGGTTGCCACCGAACCAGCAATAATGGATAATCTTGGGAATTTCTTTATTTTCACTCATCTCTTTTTCGTGGAATTGTACAGCATTATGGCCAGTTTTGCCGGATACTCCGTCAATCTGAGAAAGGGCGTAGGTTTAAGATGGGCAGGAACCTCCCTGGTGCATTTACTGCGCTGGTTCCAGTACAGAATGCTCGTCTTGAGTTTCTGAACAAAGGGCACCTGCCTTGAATTGATCATATCGATATAGTATGTGAGATATCCCAGGGGGTTCTCTTTCGTGAGCTTGTGCAGCTGGTCGGTCAATCCCCCGGGGATATAGTCTCCCACAATCACGGGATTTTTCACGAAGCGCGTGAGGTAGTCTTCGGATATCCGGTTCAGCACCACGCCTTCCGTGCAAAACCGCTCGCCTTCAAAGACCGGGAAGGGATATTTTTGTAAAACGCTCTTCTTTATGGCCCAGCTGTAGTCTCCTTTAACTTTGTTTTTGATGGTAAAATTAAGAAACTTCACGTCTTCATCGTGCTGCGGGACATAATTACCCAATGGCTTCATGTTTTCACCGAGCCTGGGTCCCACCACGGCCGAAACCTCCGGCACAGAAGCCGCCTGGTGAAGCTTGTCCATAAAGGGCTTCAGAGAGCGGGGCAGAATGCGGTCGTCGCTGTCAAGCCACAGGATATAATCGCCTGCGGCCTCTACGGCAGCCACATTTATGGCTGTGTGCTTGCCTCCGTTTTCCTTGTGGATGTATCTGACGGGAAACGGGGGGTTGCAGGCTGCAAGCTTCAGGGCTTCCTCCTGTGTGTTGTCCGTGCTGCCGTCATCCACAATGAGCCACTCGAAATCGGTGGTGTCCTGTTCCAGCAGGCTGTCGTAAATGGCAGGCAGGAATGCGGCACGATTGTAAACCGGTGTAAAAACGGTGAGTATCATTTTAAGGCGTTTTGTAAATATTCAACTGCAGATTCTTTCCAGGTATTCAGTTTTTCAAATACCTTATCATAATCGATGGCGTTTCTGACTGCCTCCGCATCTCCTTTCCACACCCTGTCTTCCAGGCCCAGCCGTTGCAGCAGCGACAGGGCCCTTTCGTTTGTGGCTCCTTTCAGCGATGTCTGCGGCACGTAAAGGAATTGCTTTCTGAAATTAATGGCAAAGGCCACGCCATGAAAAGAATTCGTGAACACAAAACCGGCTTTCGACATCAGCTCGAGCCACTCCTCAATGGTGGGATATATCTTGGGATAGTCGTCGACGCGCTCGTGAGCCGTGGTGTATTTCACATCCATGCCGAGCCCTCGGGCGAAAGTGTCGATCTGGTCCATAGTGATGTCCACGGAATTGCCCAGGAGATATGTAAATACGTACTTCCCTTCTTGCCCGGCGCCTATCTTGCAGGAGGCTATTCTGTCAAAATCTTCGCTATTCATGAGCAAGGTGGGATCCGGCACCCACAGCACCGGTTTCTGCGTGTATTGCTCTACAATGTTCTTGGCACTGTGTTCCCTGACGGAAATATAGTCCAGATGTTTCAACAATCCCGGGAGTAATTTTCTGTAGCTTTTTACGATATTGCTTTTCCCGAATGAAGGAGCATAGGCGATTCTTTTTGTTTCTTGTGGCCCGAAATTGAGATAATAGGCATCTCCGAGAATAGGAGCGGACCACACCATATCACTTCCCGTGATGTAGGCGTGAAACTCCGGTGCATCGGCTTTCAGGTCGCTGATTGTGGCATAATCTCTCGTCCAATTGAAATGATTTTCCCGGAAACGCGAGAATTCTCGCTGCTTGTTGATTTCCACAAATCTCGAAGGCGTGTTCCGCAGCCGGTCGATCATCATCATCACTTTCTTGGGATTCGCGAGTATTGACAGCAACCTTCTGAACACGGACCTTTTGGCCGATGTGTCGCTCAAGCCGTTATATTTTATCACATAAGGCTCATAACCCCAGCGGGACAGCATGGTGGCCGTTGAATATAGCTGCAGCAATTGTCCGTAGTTTTCATCCGACGTCCAAAAAGACATTATTCCCACCTTCCGGTTGCCCATATTTCAAATATTAAAGTGTTCAATTTTTTTTGAGATATTTTTTCAATCTCGTTTTCACGCATTGTTTTATCCTGACCATCAAGGGCTCTTTCTCGGCGGCGGCAATGGGAGCTATGCAGGATATACCCTCGCCGGGCCACCGTTTCAAGAACTGTTCCCGGCCTTGGGTGGCCTTGGCGCTGGTGCTGATGGAAGGATTACACATCAGCGCCTTGCGATATTCTACCGTGTGGATTTCACCATCAATACCATTCATTGCGCCCTCTCCAGCCTCAGTATAGGCAAGCACTAAAGACACGCCATTACGGTTGAAGCATCCGGGATATACGCGGCTCACGCCCCAGAAGTCGCCCAAGGTGATGTCGCTCCGGCTCTTGCCTGATTTGGCCGGGCACTTGAAGCAAGAAGGACGAAGATAGAGATTTTTCACGAAGCCCTGCATGAACACGTTGTCCTGATGTGGTTGATACAGCAGCTCTATGCTTTCAGCGGTGTCAGCGGAATTACTTCCGGCGGCTTTACCTCTTAACGAAAAACCATAGTCGCGCCATCCGAACCGCTTGTCCCTGAAAGAAATTCCGGAGATTGCAATCTTCACGCCGGGGTTTGACTCCTTGATTTTCTCTATGCTGTTTAATCCGATATATTTCAAATATTGCTGCCATACGGCCGGGGCAGGCACTCCGTGGCACACCACATCCACAGCCAGCAGATTCTGATATTCTTTTCTGAGGAACAGCTTCAGACCTGCTATCTGGCACGGCGTGCCGGTGAACATCACCTGCACGCCGGTTTTAAGAAATTCTTCTGCCTGCCTGTAGCATTGGCCTATTTTACTCTGCGCGTATTTCGATCCCTTGAACTGCTCCAGGCCACTGTAGTCACGGGTGAAATCGTGCACCACGCCCCAATTCTCATCAAAGCGAGCTCCGAAAACCACTCCTCCCTGCCTGATCACCTCGGAGGCTGCTGCCGTAAAGAATCCGCCGGAGGAAGACGTGGCCAAATCCACCTTATTGCTGTTCACGAAAGCATACGACGCCACCGGCACGCGCTCGGCCGGCTGATTCAGGACCGGGCACACCTTCTCGCACAGATGGCAGTCTATGCAGGCATCGACGTTCACGCGGGGATATTTAAAGCCCTGCTCGTCGGCTTTCATTTCTATGCATTGTGTGGGGCATCGCTGCACACATGCATCGCACCCCACGCAGTCTTCTTTTCTGGTGATATTAATCATCTGAAGCCTAAGTATTTTGACGCAAATTTAGGAATGAGAAATTTCAGCACGCTGATGATAAGCACTGTCGCTGCAAGTACAAATACCCAGCTGACAATCCAGCCGGAATCCTTGAATAGATGATAGGACACCGCAACTATATAGCAGTGAAGCAGATACACACCGAAAGATATACCTCCAACGTAGTTTATCACTTTAAAACACACGTTCTCGGAGTAGCTGTTTTCAAGCCGCTTGCAGAACACGAGCCACACCACCCCGGCCGAAAAAATAAATGAACTGATCTTTATGCCTAATGCCTGCACTCCGCGCGACAACCAGAAGTTGTACTCGGCCAGCTGAAGCACCAGGCCTATCACCACGAGAGCTACCGGCCATGCTATGTTGTAGTTTCTCTCCTGCTTTGAAAAATACACGCCCATGAAGAAGAAAAGAATCCAGAGAGGAAAATTTCCGGCATAAGCCAATAATGAAGGGTTGTGGCCCTGAACCTTCATTATGTATGTCACGACAAGGATGCCCACTGCTGATATCAAAGCGGTCGCTACGATCCACCCCCCCCCCGCGTAATTTGCTGAGTATGGGCAAGATAGCGTAGTATTGAATTATGAGCGCGATAAAATAGTAGACACTAAAACCGCACAGAAAAAAATAGCTTATGGAGTGAAGCACCGTGTCCCGGCCTGCCACGATGGCCATGACAAGATATGGGAATGAGAAAATCAGGCACGGGATGTATATTTTGGATACCTGTTTTCGAAGAAAGTGAAAATAAGAAGCCTTGTCGGCAATCTGTTTTTTCCCGAGAAAAAATCCGCTGATAGCAAGAAAAAGCGGCACTGCGCAGTTAAGCATTGAACGCAGGAGAACAACGCATACATCCTCGAGCGACTGAAATCCGGGAGAATAATTGCGCATGCTGTGAATCCCCACCACCATAATTATGGCCAGGCCACGTAAGAAATCAAAATAGGGTTGACGTGATGATGTTCCGCTCATGGATAATGGCGACTATGCTTTTCCTGATATGTTGTGTACAACGCTCCGTATTTTCGAAATAATCAAATTCCGTTCATTGCTTTTCAGACCCACGCACCAGCACATTGCAGCTACCGCTACGAAGCAGAATAGGCAGCTCCCGATGGTGCCGGCTATCGAATGGGAAAACAATTTGTCAATACCCAGGCCCAGGCACACACTGATGGCTGCCACCTCCAGCGACGGCACACTCACGCTCTTGAAATAATATCCTACAGGAAATCCGTTCTGTTTCTTCAAAATCGCAAGTCTTGTGAATAATCCTACTACCGCTATACACAATGATAATACGAATGTCGAATAAACGGGAAAATCATTTTTGAACAGAATATAACTGCCTATGAACGTGCTTAGGAACAGCAAGGCTACCGAAAGTTGATATACCCGCACTTTACCGTAGGCCACATTAATCTGGGTCAAAGGGGCACATGTCGAGCGAATCAGCAGTTCCACTAAAATCAGTTGGGCAAATAATGAAGTGTACACAGGCACGTGGCCAAGCCACATCTTGAACAGATCGTTCATGCGGATGGATATCGGCACCACAATCAAAAGCATCATAAAGAATGAATATTTTGAAAATTGCGCCACCAGCTCGAAGGAGCGATCTTTCTGGCCGCTCGAATATTGCTTCACGATCTGCGGATTGACGGAAATCATGAAATTAGTGGAAAATTGCGACACTGCGCCCTGCACCTGCACAGCCAGCGCCCGGGAAGCATTGTAAATGGGGCCGAAAAACACATTTATGAGCATGTTCACACCCTGCGTGGCCAGCACGTCGGACAGGCTGCCGAATATCATCCACCCGGAGAACGACAGCATTTTTTTCATCACGTGCCATTTTATGATGAAATAATATCGGCATTCTTTAAATAATCTTACGCAGAAGCCGCTGTATATAAACCGCATGATCAGGGACACCCCAAGAAGCAATGTGGCATAGAGTTTAAGCCTGCCGTCGTGCACCGCACTGATTATATAGGCTACCAGAAGGCGCAGGAATCCGTCCAGAACCGAAAGCCAGGCGAATAACGACATCTTCTCGTTGGCGATTATCGCGGCATTATACGGCGCGCTCAATATGGTGAGTGCGAAAGACACTATGGAACACTGGAACACCCATAGCGTAGCGGAGAGCTGGCCTTCCGGAATCACCAGCTTGTTATAAACGAACCATAAGCCTACGGTCTCGAGTATTATGACCGAGACAATGGTGATCAGGATATGGACATTTACCGACTGACAGAACACGACATTCAGCGACTGCGCGTCGCCTACTGCCATTTCTACATTAAGAAAACGCTGCGTGCTGGAAGTCAACGAAGAATTTAAGAATCCAATCATTGCCACCACGCCGCCCACCACGCTGTACACACCGTAGTCGGCGACACCCAGGGCGTTAAGAACCACTCTTGATGTATACAACGACACTGCCATAAGCAGTATCATTCTGCCATACATGTAGAGCGTGTTTTTTACTATTCTTTTTTTTCCCTGATTCACTTTATGGTGGTGGAGGAAGGCTACGCACGGCGTATAATGCCGGTAAGGTCCCGTGCGGGCTGTGCCGGCGAAATTAGTTCATGGGCTGGAGGAGGTCGGGGTGGATGAAGGGGAGGAGGATGGTGCAGAGGCCTTCGATGCGGACGGCGACGTGCTTGTTTTTCTTGACGCGCTGGACGTGGCCTTCGTAGCCTCGGAAGGGGCCGCCGGTGACCCGCACGCGCTGGCCTGCCCTGAAATCTTCTTTGCCGTAGATGGTGCAGCGGGTGGTGTCGGGGGCTGTGAGGAGCCGCAGGAGCTGCATGGTGCGGGGCGATACTTCCTGCACGGTGTCGGAGGCTGGGTAGCGGTATATCCAGAAGGGGATGGTGCGGGGGTCGGGGAGGCGGCCGCGTCGCTCGAGGTCGAGGGCTCGCTCGCGGGTGGTGCGGATGAACATGACGCGGGGAATGATGGCGCGCACGCGTGTGCGGCCGTCGGTGCCTCTGACGCTTTCTTTGGGGAAGTATACTTCGCTGCACTCCGCTGCCAGGAGGGGCTCGGCGCGGAATGCCTGGCGGGTGCGGATGGCGAACCAGGCTTCGGGGGTGGCTGTCGCGGCGGCGGGGCTGGTGGTGGGGTCGTTCATGGGTGTGTGTACTTCTATCCTTGTGCGGGGCGGGTGCCTCGCACGGTGTTGTGCCGTCCGCTTGCGGGGTGCTTCGGATCTCAGGGACGAGCCTGTACAGGTGCTTTCCCGGTGGCTTTCACGCACGGGCTGCGGCGGGGGCTGCGGCGGGTACGTGTCCACAAAGATATAAAAAAGAATTATATTGACCAAAAAAAGGTTTTTTTCGGGGCCACCCGGAGACAAACGGGCGGCGCGGGACCACCCGGAGACAAACGGGCGCGGCGGGACAAACGGGCGCGGGCAAGCCCGCGGCACGGGTACAAAGGGGGCGCGGCGCGGGGGGACAAAGGGGGCGGGGGCTTTTTCGGGGGGCTCAGATGAGGTCGGTGGCGGGGATGCAGTCGAGGGTGAGGATGGCGATGCGGTCGATGTGGGCGCTGTCGAGGGTCATGGGCTGGTAGGCGAAGTGGGGGCTGCACATGGCGAGCCAGCGGGAGCGCATGTGGGGGTCGACGCAGGCGATGAGGTGCTTGGACTGGAAGGTGGTGTCGACGGCGTTGTGGCGTGTGAGGACGCCGGCGAGGCGGTTGAGGCGCTTGAGGGTGGCCTCGATGGATGCCTGGGGGAGGTAGGGGTAGCTGCGGGCGCCGGTGATGTAGCGGGCCATGGTGAAGTCGTGGAAGAGGGTGGCGATGGCGGCGCGGGTGGCGTCTTCGAGGCTGTGGCGCACGCGCTGCATGCCTCCGGGGCTGAGGTCGAAGTGGCGGAAGGCGTCCATGAGGTCGATGCGGGCGGCCACGGCGGTGTCGTGGCTGCTGTAGAAGGCGTCGAGCAGCTGTGGGTGGATGAGGCGCACGAACATGCCGCGGCCGGCGCCGGGGGCGGTGGCTGCGCGGCGGCTGTATTCGTCGTACCAGCAGCGGAGGTTGTTGTTGAAGCTGAGGAGGTGCTGGTAGCGGGCGTGGAGGCGCAGGGAGAGGGCGTGCATGTCGTCGACGAGCATTCCGGCCACGTGGAAGCGCAATTGGAGGGTGAGGAGGCTGCGCTGCTTGCGGCCGAGGGTGGTGGCGAGGTGGTCGATTTCCTGGCGGAGCTCGCGGCGCCGGCGGCGGCGGGCCCATTTGTAGTGGAGCCAGGCTGCGGCGGTGATGACGGTGGCGAGGGCTGCTGCGCCGGTGGCCCAGAGGTGGGCGCGGCCGAGGGGGTATTTCCAGAGCACCCAGGCGATGAGCCATGCCACGATGGTGATGGAGGAGAGGTTGAGGCAGGCTTTGATGTAGCTGTGGGAGAAGTCGCGGAGCTTGCCGGGCATGGCGTCGATGAGCTCGGCGCGGCGTGTCTCGAGGTTGTGGATTTCGAGGGTGAGGGCTATTTCGGCCTGTCGGCGTATGTCGTTGCGCACGAGTGGCTGGGCCAGGTGCTGGACGAGGTCGGCGTAGTAGCGGTAGAGCTCGTGGTAGGTGTCGTTGAGCGATGCGAGGCGCAGGCGGGCGTCGTCGAGGGCGTTGCGGGTGGCGGCTATGTTGATCTGTGTCTGTGTGCCGCTGAAGGGTGCGAGCAGGGCTGGCACGGGGGTGTCGGCGGCGTGGGGTGTGCCGTCGGTGGTTTCGGCCACGATGCAGGCGAAGAGGCAGAGGTCGGGGTCGTCGATGTAGCTTGCGGAGATGTAGGCGTAGCCGTTGTCGCCGAAGGCTGTGCCCCAGGAGTTGCGCACGATGTAGCATTTGTCGCGCTCGCTGTAGCCTGCGATGACCATGGCGTGGCGGCCGTGGCCGGAGTGGGCGATGGCGTCGTCGGCGGGGCGTGGCACGTGGCCGCCGGGGTGGTCGGCGAAGTCGTCGAACAGGCGCAGGGCTATGCCCACGGGGTAGCCTTCGGTGAGGGCGGCGGTGAGCATTGCGTGGTTGGCCTGCATGGCGTCGTAGCGTGCGGCGCCGGTGGCGGTGGCCAGGGGTATCTGCATGGCGCGTAGCACGCGGTGGCGGGCGGCGTCGGCGGTGGCTTCGGGGCCGGGTGGCGGGCAGGTGTCGGCGGCGCGGTAGGGGTAGAGCTCTTCGGCGCAGATGCCGTGGCGGCCCATGGCGGCGAGCTGGTCGGCGAAGGTGCTGCCGCTGTCGGGGTGGCCGGTGGCCACGTTGGTGTGGTAGAAGAGGAATTGCTCGCTGAGGGATGCGGGGGTGGCGCCGCCGGTGGCGCGGTTGAGGATGTACTCGTAGAGGGCGGTGGCGGCGAAGCTGGTGCAGGAGCCCAGGGCGCCCTGGTCGCGCACGGGGGAGAAATAGCGGCGCAGGTCGACGGACGGCAGGGGCTTGAGGCCTTTCGGGGGTTCGTAGACGTGCTGCAGGGGCTGCTCGACGATGGCGGCGGTGTCGAGGCGGCGGCTGACGCCGCGCCACACGAAGCCGTCGTCCGAGAGGTGGCCTTCGGCGAGGGTGCGGGCTCCCTCGGCGGCGTCGAGTGCCTCGAGCTCGCGCTCTTTGGCGCGCATGAAGGCCGTGAGGTCGAGCATGTCGGCTTTGGCGGCCTTGATGCGCGGCAGGGGGTTCATGGCCTGGTCGGGGCCGGGGTCGAGGATGTCGCGGGGTATGGCGGGATACATGCCCAGGGTGGGCAGCAGTGTGGAGCCGGCGCAGTGGTCGTTGAAGGCTTTGACGTAGAGGTCGATGGGCTGCGACATCACGTCGTCGAAGCTGAGATGGTGCTCGCGGTAGCGGGCGCCGTCGAGCAGGCTGTTGTCGAGGCCCAGCAGGATGGCCCACACGGCTTCTTTCTGGGGCAGCGACAGGGTGGCATCGTCGAGGAAGGAGGTAAGGCGGGCGCGCAGGGCGGCGCAGGCATGGTCGAGCGGGGCGCGCAGGCGGGCTGCTATCTCGCCTTCGGGCAGGCCGGCGGCCACGAGTGGCTCTACCTGCCTGTCGTAGAATTCCTCGTAGAAGCGGTCGATGCCTTCGAGGCAGGCGGCGGCGCGGCGTGCGGCGCTCTGGGCGTCGACTTTTTCGGTGGCGATGCCGGCCTTGTCGAGGGCCGAGACGAAGGCGCGGCTCAGGAGATAGTCGGCCATGGCCTCGCGGTCGAATTCGAGGCCTGCCATGCCGGTGGCCACGACGGCTGGACGGCCCACGGCGGAGAGGTTGCCCAGGCGGCCGAAGGTGTCGGCATAGTTCTCTATGAACACCCGCAGGAGCTCGGCCACGAAGGCTGCGAGCAGGGCGTCGTCGAATCCGGCGGCGGCGCCGCTGCTGCTGTAGTTGTCGAGCAGGTCGAGGCGGCAGGGCACGGTGGCGCCGGTGGCGCGGGCGGCGATGGCGGCGATGGTGTCGCGCTCGGCGTCGTGCATGGCTGCGCGGGCCTCGTCGGTGGCGTCGAAGGCAAGGGCGCTCTGCAGCCCCAGGATGTCGACGGAGGTGCGGTGTGGGATTGCCTCGGCGGCCTCCACGAGGCTTGTGGCGGCCTCGGCGGCTCCGGGCTCCCACAGGGGCAGCAGGAGCACCACGTGGAGGGTGGTGTCGGTGGCCTCGAGGTCGATGAGGTCGGTGTAGCGGGCGGAGAGCATCAAGGCCGTGCCGCGCACGTGGGAGGGCCCCAGGGGGCACTCGGCGCAGCGGAGCAGCCCGGGGCCGAAGCCGGCGCGGCGCATGTGCCGCTCCACGGCGTCGGCCAGGGCCTGGGCCCGGCCCTCGGGGCGCAGGAAGAGAACGGGCGTCATGCTGGGCGTGGGCGGCTACTGTTCGAGGATGTATTCCATCTCGCTGTTGATGAGGTCGGCCTCGGCGGGATAGAACTCGATTTCGGCGGGGGCGATGGGGCAGAGCGAGAGGCCGGCGAGATAGGTGCCGTCCTGGGCCTGGGCGCGGGCGGCGGCGAATGTCTTGCGGATGACGTTGTCCGGGCCGGGCACGTCGAGCTCGTCGACGTGGGCCTCCACCTCGGGCTTGAGCACGTCGAGGTTGTCGCAGAAGAAGTCGAAGGCATCCTTGCGGGTGGCTCCCATGGCCACGCGGTAGCCGCTGAGGGGGCGTCCGCCCAGGGCGCGGCTCTTGATGCGGTACTGGCCGTCGCTGTAGCTCACGAGGCCGTAGAGCAGGGCCATCACCCAGAGGGCCATGGCGTTGCGGGTGTCGATCTTGTCGGTGGGGAAGAGCGAGAATCGCTCGCGGGCCATGCGGTCGCACATGTCGGTGTCCCAGTGGGAGGTGTGGGGCTTGTCGGTCTCGAAGCGCTGATATTCGGGCTGGTAGGTGTCGATGGCCGTGAGGGTGAAGGCGGGCACGACGCCTATCTGGCGGTAGATGATGATGCGGTCGGTGATGCCGATGCCGGAGAAGTCGACCTTGGCGCCGTTCGGCACGAGCTCCTGGAAGAGGTTGCCGTCGCGCAGGCATGTGGTGCGGTCGTCGGCCACGCCCACGTAGAAGGCGTCCATGGGTGCCTGGCGCACGTCGGCGTCGTAGCCGCGGTAGTTGAAGGTGAACAGGGGCAGCGACTTGGAGATGGCGCGGCCCAGCAGCTCGGCGCGCTGCTGCGCGGGCATGGCGCGGAGCACCTGGTCGACGGTGCGGCGGGCGTATTCGTCGCCCTCGGGCAGCTTGGCGCAGTACTGGGCCATGGCGGCGTAGGTCTCGTCGACGGTCATGTCGGCCAGGGCGGCGATGCCGCCTTGCTGGAGCAGGGTGGTGCGGATGAAGCTGTTGAGATTGACCTGCTGGGGCGAGCAGGTGACCTTGGTGACTTCGTCGACGGCCAGGTCGAACTGGAAGAACGATGTGGCGCCGATGGTCTGGCGCGTGTTCTCTATCTGCTGCGATGCGCGGGTGGATGCGGCCTGGAGGTTGCCCATGATCACGTTGATGCGCTGGTAGAACTCGCCCAGCATGCTGTCCATGGAGTTGTAGAACTGGCGTGCCATCTCGCGGCGCTTGATTTCGCGGCGCAGGATGGCCATGCGGCGCACGGCGTCGCACACGTCTTCCATGAGCTGGCTCTTGCCTTTCTTGAACCATGTGCCCATGCAGTCGGAGAGCTCGCGGCACGATGTCTCGAGGGCGGCGCGGCGGCGGGGCAGCTCGTCGGTGAGCTGTGTGATTTCGGTTTTCATCTCGGCGGCGCAGAGGTCCATCTGGGTGCGTATGGTGCCCAGGATTTTCTCGGCCAGGAACACGCCGCACTCGCGGTTGAGGGTGGCGCGCAGGAAGTCGCGCAGCGAGGTGCGCACGCGTGCCGTGAGCTCGTCGAGGCGGGTGTTGAGGGCATCGTTGTGGTCCACGGCGCGGTTGTCGAGGTAGATGTCGGCCTCGGGCAGCGGGTTTTCGGGGTTGTCGATTTCCGTGAAGTTGAATTCCGGGGTAGGCTTCATGAAATAGTCGATGACGTCGTCCTTGCCCATGTTTTCGCGGATGCGGGTGTCGTCGATCCATGCGTTGGCCATCACGGAGGGGTCGTCGCAGCCGCCGTTGAGCATGGAGTTGACCAGCTGAATCATGGCCTTGCTGCGGAAAATCTGCGCCAGTGCCTGGCCGTTGAACACAATCTCGCTGACGCCGAAGCCTGCGGCCCATGCCTTCTTATTCTTTATGTCCATGCCGCCGTCGCCTATGACCTTGGCCACGTTGTCGCTCACGGAGGCTGTGGCCACGCTGAGCTGGCCGGTGGAGGTGATGAGGGCCAGCGATATCATCTCGCACAGCTGGTTGACGTCGGTGAAGGTGTCGCCGTTGGCATTGCGGTTGTCCACGAGATAAAGGGCCGTGAAGGGGCGCTCGCGCACGAGCTGCACGTCGCCGTTGCGCAGCCAGCGCAGCTCCACGGGCACGGAGGCGGGGTCGAGGTGGGTGAGGAAGTCGAGGTCGAGCAGCGCGCCGAAGGCATTGGGGCGCACGCGCACCACGCCGGCGCCCTGCATCATGGCGCGGAACACGTCGGCCAGCACGGCGTAGCCCGAAATCTTGGCCTCGGGCAGGAGCTCGCGCAGCAGATAGGCCACGTTCAGGAAGGTGCCGCAGCCGGTGCCACCGCCCAGGGAGAACACCAGGTGCACCTCCATGTCGTTGCTGAGCAGGCTGTAGCGGGGGTTGTCGATGTGGGCGGCGTTCTTTATCTGCTGCACCTTGTTCTGGATGCGGGCGGCCACGTCGTCTTTGTGGAGGGTGATGGCGAAGCGGCCGTTGCTGCGCATCTGGCCGGCGCCTATGTTGAGCGACGAGAGGCTGCCCACGTTGCTCTTGGGCATCCAGCGGTAGTTGTCCGGGTCGCGCAGGTATATCTGGTTCGGGCTGTTCACGGTGATGGGCAGCTGCTCGGAGGTGGACAGCGTGATGCGCGAGCCGTCGGCCGCAGGCAGCGACTTGTTGTAGACGCCGCCGTCGGTGTCGATGCCCAGGAATCCCACCATGGGGGGCACCTCGCCGTAGGTGTCGTAAAACATTTTTTTGGTGTGCAGCAGGGTGTTCATTCCTGTGCCGCCAAGGCCTATAAATAACGACCTGCGAATCTTTGTTGCCATATTATATATGTGTGTGTGATAGGTTTATTCGATTGTGAAGCGCGATTTTTCGCCGGTGGCGGAGTTGATGACCTCGTAGCTCTCGCCGCGGCGCATCACGGCCGAGGGCACGAACTCGTGGCCGGCGCCGGAGGCGCGCACGGAGCGGCGGGCGCCGGGGCGCAGCGTGATGGCGGGGCTCCACGCCGCGTCGCGCACGATGAGCACCGGGCCGGTGAAGATGCGGCTGAGCGCTCCCTGGCGCGCGGGGCGGGCGGTGAGGCGCACCTCGCGGTATTTTTTCAGTTTCTTGCGCAGATAGTAGCTGCCGGGGCCGGTGATCTCGATGGCTGCCACGGCGAAGCGCGGGAAGAAGATGCGGCGGAGCACGGCGAACCACAGCACCAGGGCGGCCGTCAGGCCCACGGCCATCCAGAAGAGCAGCACGGCCAGGGGGTTCCAGCGGCGGGTATTGGTGGTGCGCACGTCGATGGAGGCTTCGTCGAGGGCCTCGGTGTCGCCGGCGGGGCCGACGGCCACGCCGTTGAGCACGTCGATGTCGCGGGCGCCGGTGCACTGCAGGCGGAAGTAGCGCTTGCCAGTGGCGGCGCCGGGGGTGAAGATTATCTGCACGCGGGCGGGCTGGCCGGCGCGCACGGTGAAGGTGCCTCCGGGCCCGGCGGGCTCGCTGCCGTTGAAGAGCACGGCGAAGTCGGGCTCCTGGCCGTGGGCCGGGAGCAGCCGCATGTCCACACTGCTGCCGGCGGCGCGGGCGGCCTCGTTGAACTCCGGCGCCAGGTCGAGCTCAACGGGCTGCGGGTCGCGCGCGGGGCTCCACAGGAAGGCTCCGTAGCTGTCGGCGCCGGGCTTGAGGATGACTTCGTCGAAGCCGGCCGTGAGCAGGCTCATGCGGCGCTGGCGGCGGTTGCTCATCACCACCGTCACCTCGGGATTGGCCACGATGAGGGAGCGGGGGTCGGCCGCCGCGGCCCGGATGGTGAAGATGTAGTTGCCCTCGGCATCGGTGTGGGGCGCGAGCAGGGCGTTGAGGCTGTCGACGGAGGCCACGGGGCGCCGGGGCTCGAAGCGCAGGGAGAGCGAGCGGGCGCCGCCGCCGGCCGGCACGGCCTTGAAGAAGGGGTCGTCGCACTCCACGGCCAGGCCGCCGGGCACGCTCTCGCTGGCCATCACGGTGTGCACGGCGTCGAGCTCGGTGACGCTGCCGTAGAGCACGGCCGGCGAGACGTAGGCGATGGGCGGAATCACGCCGTTGTGGCAGTTCACGAGATAGGCGTCGGGGCAGCCGTCGCAGGCGGCCTTGATGGCGGGGTCGACGGCGCGGGGGTCGAGCGTCACGTAGAAGAGGCGCGTGTTGTTGTGGTTGCTGCACCAGCGGTTAATCAGGTCCACCACGGCGCGCGTGCCCTGCACGTTGTCGGTGCCGTCGGTGAGCAGATAGATATTGTTTTCCATCTCCGGGCGGCACTTGGCGAAGGCGCCCTCGAGGGCCGCCACCAGGTTGGTGTTGGTGCGGGCGGCTATGTACTTGTCGCAGTCGGCCAGGATGTCGTCGCGGTAGCGGCCGAACTGGCCCGCCTCGAAGTCGTATGACCTATGGTTTGCGGCCTGGAAGGGAATCACGGTGAACTGCGCCTCCGGGTGCTCCGACTGCTTTTCGATGGTGCTCTGCAGGGCGTCTTTAGCCGGCTGCCAGATGCCCAGGTCTTGCATCGACTGGGTGCAGTCGAAAAGGTAGATATAGTTGCGCTGGCGCTGGGCGCGGGCCTCCGGGGCGGCCGCGGCCACCATTGCGAGCGATAGCAATATGCAGGTAAGCCACTTGTTCATATCGCAAATTTAATAAAGATTTTTCAACCCGCGCAGAAAATTGTTGTAAAACATCAATAGAGGAATCCGAACAGCCACAGCGGGATTTTGTTGCCGAAGCCGAATTCTATGTCGTCCGAGGCTATGAAACTGTCCGGCATGTCGCGTATCTGGGCGAAACTCTTGCCTTTACCCCCTATTTCAAACAGGTATCTGCCATCGACTATGAAATCTCCCTCCCGGGCATAGGTCACGGTGTGCCCCACCCCCACGAACGACGCGAAGGCGGCCTCTCTCTCGGCGCCTATCCGGGGCGAGCCGAGAGCACACATGAGGGTGGAATTGTTCAGAAGTATTTTTTGAGGTTTCGCAAGGGTCTTGGGGCTGTTCACGGTGTTGAACACCTGACGGATAAGACCCGCACGGTCGAGCAGCTCCAGGAGTTTCAGCAATTGATTGCGATTTGTTCCCATCAGCCCGGCCAGGGTAGCGATATTCGGCTGATAGGGCTGCGCGCCGGCTATTATTCCCAGCAGGCGCTTGGTTTTAATCAGGGTTTCATATTCGATTTTGTTCTCTACGGCGGGGATGTCGCAGTCGATGACGGTTGACACCGTCTGGTCCAGGCGACTGTAATAGTCGGCAAGACGCATGGATTTATAGAAGGGGTAGTATCCCTTCTCCAGGTACCTCCTGAAATAGGCGAGGATGTCGATTTGCGACGAAATCGAGGCCGCGACGGTCTCGTGGGAGTACAGCACGTCGCTCAACGATAATCTGCCCTGTGGCCTTAATCCCTCAAATTCAAGAAACTCGCGGAACGAAAGGCCCGAGAGGGTGTACATCGACACACGCCTTGACAGGTCGGCGATCGAATGGTCCACCACGAGCAGCGACGAGCTTGTGAAAACCACGTGCAGCTCGGGATAGGAGTCATACAGGTTCTTAATCTGAAGTTCCCAGCCGGGCATGCGGTGCACTTCGTCGAGATACAGATATGCCACACCTTCCTTCGCCAGTTCTTCGGCAAGATAAATAAGGCTGTGCTCGGCAAACCACATGTTGTCGAGGGAGGCGTAGAAAGATCTGTCGCCGGACGGGTCGGCCTCCTTTATTCTCTGAAGCATGATTGTGGTTTTGCCCACACCGCGCTGCCCCTTGATTCCGATAAGGGGCTGCGACCAGTCTATTTCATGGTAGAGCGACCGGTGTATATCGTCCTTCACTTCCGACAGAAGCTTGCGGTATCTCGCTTTCAATATATTCATGACGCTATTTTTTTGCAAAGATAATAAAAAAATGTACCATGCAAGGTACATTTTTGAAAATTGTACCGGCGAGGGTACATTTTGGCGATTTGTACCATGCAAGGTACATTTTTTGCGACAGCCGGAGACAAACGGGCGCGGGCAAGGGCGCGGCCGGCGGAGGCGGGGTCAGAAGGGGCGGCGGGGCTTGGTGGCCTGGAAGTCCTTGAGGTAGAGGGGCACGGCGTAGGCGAGGTCGAGGAAGTCGCGGCGGGCGTGGCGCAGCTCGCTGAGGGCCACCATGTCGGCGGCCAGGGGCACGACGTCGGGAACGAACTGCACGCCGGGCTGCCCTTTGAGCAGGGGGCGGGCCTTGTCGCTGCCGTTGCCGAAGAGGAGCAGCGGGCGGCCGGTGGCGCGCAGGGCGGCGTAGCTCCCGGCGTCGAGAATCAGGGGCTGCGGCTCCAGCAGAGGGGCCAGGGAGAAGTCGTAGGCGGCGGTGTAGACCTCCATGCGGCGGGCGTCGATCATGGGCACGAAGATGGTGGCTGGGTCGATGTCGAGGGTGGAGAACATCACGCGCGTGGCCATGAGCTCGAGGGTGTTGACGCCTATCAGGGGAATGTCGAGGGCATAGGCCAGGCCCTTGGCCTCGCTCATGCCTATGCGCAGGCCGGTGTAGCTGCCGGGGCCCATGGACACGGCCACGGCCTCGGGGCGTATTTCATGCTCGGCGGCGAAGTCGAGGCAGGCCTTGACGTAGCCGCTGATGAGGGCGGCGTGGTTGCGGCCGCCGAAGTCTTCGTAGTGGGCCAGTATCTGGCCTTCGGCGGTGAGGGCGGCCGAGCACACGTCGGTCGAGGTCTCGATGTTGACGATTACGGCCATTATGCGAGGGCGTCGATGAGAGGACGGCCTGCGGCGAGGCGCTGCTGCTCGCCGGTGGCCATGTTCTTGAGTGTCACGGTGCCTTGTGCGAGCTCTTCCTCGCCTATGATGGCCACGAAGGGGATGCCCAGGGCGTCGGCATAGGCCATCTGCTTCTTCATCTTGGCGGCGTCCGGGTAGACCTCGGCGGCCACGCCGGCGGCGCGCAGCTCCATGGCGGCGCGCAGGGAGGCTGCGGCTTCGGCCGGGCCCATGTTGAGGAATATCACGCGGGTGGTGTTGCCGGCCTCCGGGGGGTAGAGGTCGAGGGCGTTGAGCACGTCGTAGATGCGGTCGGCGCCGAAGCTGATGCCCACGCCGGAGAGGCCCGGGAGGCCGAAGACGCCCGTGAGGTTGTCGTAGCGGCCGCCGCCGGTGATGCTGCCTATGGCCACGTCGCGGGCCTTCACCTCGATGATGGTGCCGGTGTAGTAGTTGAGGCCGCGGGCCAGCGACACGTCCAGGTCGAGCTCGGAGCGCAGGCCGGTGGCGCGCAGGCCGTCGACCACCTGGCGCAGCTCGGCCACGCCCAGGGCGCCGGTGGCGTTGCCTGCCAGCAGAGTGTCGAGGGCAGCCAGGCGCTCGTCGAGGGTGCCGCCGATGGCCAGGATGGGCTTGAGGGCCTCGATGGCATCCGGGGCGATGCCGCGCTCGGCCAGCTCGGCGCACACGGCATCCATGCCTATCTTGTCGATCTTGTCGATGGCCGTGGTGATGTCCACGAGCTTGTCCGGGGCGCCGATGTGCTCGGCTATTCCGGCCAGCACCTTGCGGTTGTTGAGCTTGATTGTGATGCGGATGCCCAGGCGCGCGAACACCTCGTCGACCAGGTTGAGCAGCTCGATTTCGTTGAGCAGCGAGTCGCTGCCCACCACGTCGGCGTCGCACTGGTAGAACTCGCGGTAGCGGCCCTTCTGCGGCCTGTCGGCGCGCCACACGGGCTGTATCTGATAGCGCTTGAAGGGCATCTGCAGCTCGGCGCGGTGCTGCACCACGAAGCGGGCGAAGGGCACCGTGAGGTCGTAGCGCAGACCCTTCTCGCTCACCTTCGGGGTGAGGCGGGCGGCCTCGCCGGCCTCGACCATGGCGGGGTCGACGCCGCGAGTCCAGTCGCCGCTGTTCAGAATCTTGAACAGCAGCTTGTCGCCCTCCTCGCCGTACTTGCCCATGAGGGTGGAGAGGTTCTCCATCGCGGGGGTCTCGATGGGCCGGAAGCCGTAGAGACGGAACACGTCGCGGATGGTGTCGAAGATATAGTTGCGCCGGGCCATTTCGGCCGCCCCAAAGTCGCGCGTACCTTTGGGAATAGACGGTTTCTGTGCCATAATAGATGAATTAGACTGCAAAGTTACAAAAAATCCTCTATGCGGCTATCTCTTGTGCTGAAAAACGTGTGCTACGGCCCGTCCGTGGCGTTGCGGGATAGTTTTTTAGGCGCACGGGTTGCAGGATAAGATTTATTTTGTAACTTTGCGGGCGAAACGGTTGCTCTGCCATCCAGGAGTGGAGGCGTCAAGGAGCATCAAAAGGGAACGGGGTGTGAATCCCCGACAGTACCCGCTGCTGTGATTCCCGCTCGCCGCCACGCGCAGGCGAGCAGAAGGTTTTCCGCAACTTGCCACTGGCCTGCACGGGCCGGGAAGGCGCGGAAACACCGGGATAAGTCAGAAGACCTGCCTTTTCACGCATAGAAAACGCCCACGGGACCATGGGCCGGACTTCGTGACACACTCCCCCGCAGCAGCTGTCGCACCTTCGCCGCAACCGGTTTTTCCGGCCGGATTGCACCGAGAATACCGCCCATATCCCGTTGAGATGCCCGCAAGGGCCTTTCGGCGGGCTTTTTTTTCGGTGTAATCTGTAGAAAAGCAATGACATATCGCATCCTTATGTCCATGCTTGCTTTTTGCCTGGTTCCGGGTGTGGGCCGGGCGGAAGAGCGCAAGGACTCGACACATCTTCTGCGCGAGCTCACGGTGACGACCCGCCGTCCCGGCCGCGACATCATCCCGGTGCAGACCCTCGCGGGCGACGAGCTGCGCAGCCTCAACAGCAACAGCGTGGCCGACGCCCTGCGCTACTTCTCCGGCGTGCAGGTGAAGGACTATGGCGGCGTGGGCGGCATCAAGACCGTGAACATCCGCTCCATGGGCACCAACCACACCGGCGTGGTCTACGACGGCGTGGAGCTGGGCAACGCCCAGAACGGCCAGATAGACCTGGGCCAGTTTTCGCTCGACAACATCGAGGCCCTCTCGCTCTACAACGGCCAGAAGAGCGAGATTCTCCAGCCGGCCAAGGACTTCGGCTCGGCCGGCACCATCTACATGCGCACCCGCGTGCCCGAGTTCGCCCCCGGCGAGAGCTACCACGCCCGCGCCACGCTGCGCACCGGCTCTTTCGACCTGCTCAACCCCTCGGCGCTGGTGGAGCTGCGCCTGAGCGAGCGCGTCTCGGCGTCGCTCAGCGCCGAGTGGGTCAACTCCAGCGGCAAATACCGCTTCCGCTACCGCAGGGTCAACCCCGCCGGCGAGCTGGCCTACGACACCACGGCCGTGAGGCAGAACGGCGACATCAACGCCACCCGCCTGGAGCTCAACACCTACGGCACCCTGGCCCGCGGCTCATGGACCTTCAAGGCGTACAACTACAACTCCGAGCGCGGCGTGCCCGGTGCCATCGTCAACAACGTGTGGCGCCGCGGCGAGCGCATCTGGGACACCAACTCCTTCGCCCAGGGGCGCTACACCGGCTATTTCGGCCGCTTCACCACCCTGAACAACATCAAATATGCCTTCTACCGCACCCACTACGTCAACAACGACGACAAGCAGGTGAAAATCGACAATCTCTACCGCCAGAAGGAGATATACCTGTCGTCGGCCAACGAATATGCCCTCTCCCCGGCGTGGCGCCTCTCCGCCAGCTACGATTTCATGTGGAACCGCCTCGACGCCGATGTCTACGGCTTCGTGCGGCCCGCCCGCGTGTCGCAGTTCCTCTCCGTGGCCACGGCCCTGAATCTCAGTCGCCTGCAGCTGCAGGCCAGCGCCCTCGGCACCTTCATCCACGACCGCGTCGAGGGGCAGCAGGCGCCCCGGCCCAAGCGGGTGCTGTCGCCGGCCGTGTTCATGAACCTCTACCCGCTGCGCGGCCGCGATTTCTCCCTGCGGGCCTTCTACAAGAAATCGTTCCGGATGCCCACTTTCAACGACCTCTACTACGCCGATATGGGCAACTCGCAGCTCGAGCCCGAGCGCGTGGCACAGTACAACCTGGGGCTGCTGCTCGACCGCTCGCGCCCCGCGGGCACGGTGGCCGCCCTGCGGCTGAGCGCCGACGTGTACTACAACCGCGTGAAAGACAAGATAGTGGCCTATCCCAAGGGGCAGCAGTTCCGCTGGACCATGCTGAACCTGGGGCTGGTGGACATCCGCGGCGTCGATGCCACGGCGCTCCTGACGCTGCGCCTCCTGCGCGGGCTGGAGCTCACGGCCCGCGCGCAGTACACCTTCCAGCGCGCCATCGACGTCACCAGCCCGGCCGACAACTACTACCGCCACCAGATACCCTACATCCCGCGCCACTCCGGCGCCGCGGTGGTGAACGCCCGCTGGCGCGGCTGGGGGCTCAACTACTCGTGGATATACGTGGGCGATCGCTACAACCAGCAGGAAAACATCCGCTACAACTACACGCAGCCGTGGTACACGTCGGACCTGTCGCTGAGCCGCGATTTCGGCCTGGGACGCGTGAAATGCCGGGCTCTTGTTGAGGTGAACAACCTCCTGAGCCAGGACTACGACGTGATCCTCAACTATCCCATGCCCAAGCGCAACTACCGCCTCACCCTAAGCGTGGAAATATGAACCGAACACAATTTTTCATTTATTTTCTGTCACTCCTGACGGTCGCCACAAGTTGTCGTGATGACGAACTTGTGGTGCCTACGGAGTATGAAATCATAGGCGACGAGACCCGCGCCGGCGACATCCGCGGCTTCTATATAGTGAACGAGGGAAACATGGGCTCCAACAAGTGCACCCTCGACTTCTACGACTACCACACCGGGCTCTATTCACGCAATTTCTACGCCGAGAAGAACCCCACCGTGGTGAAGGAGCTGGGCGACGTGGGCAACGACATAGGCATCTATGGCTCAAAGCTCTACGTGGTGGTCAACTGCTCCCACAAGGTGGAGGTGCTCGACGCCCGCACGGGCGTGCGCCTGGGGCAGGTCGACATCCCCAACTGCCGCTACGTGCGCTTCCACCGCGGCCGCGCCTACGTGAGCTCCTACGTGGGCCCCGTGCTCATCGACCCGGATGCCCCCAAGGGCGCCGTCTTCGAGGTGGACACCGCCACGCTGCGCGTCACCCGCAAGGTGTCCGTGGGCTATCAGCCCGAAGAGATGGAGGTGGTCGACGACTACATGTACGTGGCCAATTCCGGCGGCTACCGCGTGCCGCACTACGACAACACCGTGTCCGTCATCCAGATGGTCGACTTCAAGCAGGTGCAGCAGATACCCGTGGGCATCAACCTCCACCGCCTGAAAAAAGACCGCTACGGCAAGCTGTGGGTCAGCTCGCGCGGCGACTACGGCGCCCGCCCCTCGCGCCTCTACGTGATGGACAAAAAGCCCGGCTACAACCGCATGGAGGTGACCGACACCATCCCGGTGGCCTGCTCCAACATGGCCTTCTTCGGCGACCTCATGTATTTCTACGCCACGGAGTGGAACAACTACACGGCCTCGAACGCCATCAGCTACGGTGTCATCGACGTGCGCACCAAGGAGCTGATTTCCACCAATTTCATCACCGACGGCACCGACCGCGACATCACCATCCCCTACGGCATAGCCGTGCACCCGGCCACGGGCGACATCTTCGTGACCGACGCCAAGAACTATGTGTCGAGCGGCACGCTCTACTGCTTCTCGCCCGACGGCCGCCGGAAATGGAGCGTGCGCACCGGCGACATTCCGGCCCACATCACATTCCTGAAGCAATGAAAACGACCGCCGCAACACTGCTGCTCGCCCTGCTGGCCGCATCCTGCACCCGCGACATCCCCATGGTGAACCTGGGCATCGACGACGCCTACTACATCCCGCGCATGTCGAAGCTGCCGCTGCACGCGGCCCTCACCGGCAGCGCCTATCTATGGAAGGTGGATGGCCGGCCCGTGGCCACCACGCCCGATTATATTTTCCTGGCCGGCGAGGAGGGCGTCTACGAGCTGTCGCTCGACATCATCGACCCGGCCACGCCATTCCATTTCGACTTCACCGTGACGGTGCTCCACGAAGAGGTGGAGTATTCCCCCTACATTTCGCGGGTGTACGAGTACTGCCCGGCGCCGGGCCAGTTCGTGAACGAGATGCCTCCCTACGAGCCCGGCGACACCTATGCCGACATGCTCCGCAAGGCCCAGGAGTGCATCTCCGGCACCAACGACATCATGATCACCCTGGGGGCCTACGGCGGCTACGTGACCTTCGGCTTCGACCACACGGTGGTGAATGTGCCCGGCGAGGCCGATTTCCGCATCTGGGGCAACGCCTTCTACGAGCTCACCAACCCCGACGAGCGCGGCGGCTCGGCCGAGCCCGGCATCGTGATGGTGAGCTACGACACGAACTGCAACGGCCTGCCCGACGATGAGTGGTACGAGCTGGCCGGCAGCGAGTACTACCGGCCCACGACCCTCCACGGCTACACCGTGACCTACACCCGGCCCGACCCCGCCCACACGCCCGTGGAGGACGACGACGGCTATCTCGACGACCTCGTGTACATCCCCTGGACGGCGTCGGACGGCACCGCCGGCTATGTGGCCAAAAACATCTTCCACAGCCAGAGCTACTGGCCGCAGTGGACCGATGCCGCCACCCTCAGCTTCACCGGCTCGCGGCTGGCGCCCAACGCCACGGACACCAGCGGAATAGGCCGCTACTACATCCTCTACGCCTACGACTGGGGCTACGTGGACAACCACCCCAACGAGCACGCCGCCCTCAACTCATTCGACATATCCCGCGCGGTGGACGCCGCGGGCCGCCCCGTGGAGCTGCCGGGCGCCGACTTCGTGCGCGTCTACACGGCCCTCAACCAGTATTGCGGCTGGCTGGGCGAGACCTCCACCGAGCTGAGCCGCGCCTGCGACCTGCACATCGACCTGCCTGGCGTGCCCCTGCCTGAAATACCTTGAATACAACAATTTAACAACCAATACAACATTTCTTTTATGATGAAAACAGCTAAATGCGCAGCTTTATCGCTGGCATTGACAGCAGCTGCAAGCGCAGCTGCCATGACGGTGACCACCGCGCCTGCCCCCGCAGGCTTCGACCCCTCGGCCGTGGCCACCGTCGCGGGCGCGGAAAGCGACCCCGCCACCTGCTACTTCGTGATGCGCTGGAACGACGGCCTGGGCGTGGAAAACATAGCCTTAGGCCTCGCTTTCGACCCCGCAGGCAGCGACGCCACCCCGGAGGCCCTTTTCGACAAAATATTCGACGGCGAGGCCGACTGGCGCTTCTATAAAGACCCGGCAGGCGCCTATTGCTTCGACCTCAACGGCGACAAAGTGCGCGAGGGCGACCCCGCGCAGTACGACCACCGCGCCCTCGACGGCGCCGGCGGCGAGTGGCAGCTCGCGGCGCCTGCCGCGCAGGTGGCGCCGGGCGATGTGATTGTGGCCGAGTTCATCCCGCAGGGCGAGGCGTCGCACATGGATGAAACCCCGCTGTTCTACCTGCCCCCGGCCGACACCGCGGGCGCCTGGGTAGTGCCCGGCCGCAGCTTCGCCCTGGCCGACGCCACCTACGACATGCCCGTCTACATCAACCTGCAGGGTGGCACCTACAGCTCCATCTCCTGGGCCTACTATAAAGATGCGGAGAGCACCGGCACCGACAGCACCATAGCCTCCATGAGCGTTACGGCCGGCGAGTTCAAGGCCGGTGCCACCATGGGCCATCTCACCACAAAAAAAGAGGGCACCGTCTACATAGGCTGCCGCCTCAGCTACAAGCCGGTGGGCGCCACAAGCAACACCGTGCTCACCTACAACCGCAGCGTGGCCACCGTAACGGCAGCCGAGAAGCCCCTGACGGGCCTCAAGCTCAATCTGCAAGGCCCCCTGCAGCTGAACCACTCCTACGACCTCGCGGAGCATCTCGAGCTCACTCCCGCCGATGCCACCTACACCGGCGGCATCACCTACAAGCTCGTCTCCTCCGACCCCAAGAGCATCGCCGGCATTTCCGGCTCCAAGCTTTCGACGCGCACCACCCCCGGAACAATCACCGTTTCCGCCACATCGAAGCTCAGTGCTGCAATCGCCCACGAAATCACCCTGGACGTCGAGTGTGTGAATCCGGTGACATCCATCTCGTTTGTCAACATCGACCCCGCCAGGCGCCTCGCCATAGAGTTCGACCCCTACAAGATGGAGTACAACAACACCAGCGCGATTCTGAAGGTGGAACCCGCCGATGCCGACCTCTCCAAGCTGGCCCTGAAGATAATCGACTCATCGGCAGCGGCCGACGGCCACAAAGTGACATTCCAGATGGGCAACGGCATGGGCGGTTTCACCGACTTGAGCACCGACATCGTCACCACCTATCAGCAGAACGACGGCGCCTACGACCTCATGGTGTGGGGCTACGGCACGGCCAAAGTGGTGTTTGAGGCCACGGACGGCAGCGGCGTCGCCTCGCCCGAGCTCGACATCGACATCGTGGAGCGCTCGCTCAACATAGCCGACGACTTCGCCGACGGCACCTTCTGGCTCAACGAAGACTGGTTCGGCCACACCAACGGCTCGCTCAACTACCTCGACGCCGAGGGCAACATCAGCTACCGCGTGTACAACTACGAAAACTTCGACCCGGAGCACCCGCGCGACAACCGCACCTTCGGCTGCACATCGCAGTACGGCATGATTTTCGGCGACCGCCTCTACGTGATGTCCAAGCAGGCCCACGACACCGGCGACAGCTACCAGACGGGCGGCGGGCGCCTCGTCATAGCCGACGCCCGCACCCTGCGCCGCCTGCACTCCTTCGACGTGATAGGCGCCGATGCCGCCCGCGGCGGCGACGGCCGCGCCTGCGTGGGCGTCTCGGCCTCGAAGGTCTACCTGGGCCACCACGCCGGCATCCGCGTGCTCAACATCGACAACTCCGCCGCCACGCCCGAGGAGATGTTCACCCTGGGCAAGGAGCTCACCTTCGCCGAGGCCTCCGGCGGCGGCGACCTCACCCCCGGCAACCCGCAGGGCGACCTCTACTCCAACCAGATAGGCGACATGGTCTATGCCTGAGGCCACGTCTTCGCCGTGATGCAGGACCGCGGCCTGCTCGTGATCGACACCGCCACCGACACCTGGACCACCACCCTGGGCGACCAGTTCACCCAGGCCGTGACGCAGAGCGCCGACGGCAACATCTGGTACGCCCGCAACAACACCGCCACGGGCATCGTGAGCCTCCACTGCGTCGACCCCGAGACCCTCGAGGAAATCGACAGCTGCGAGCTGCCCCGCGGCGCCGGCACCATCAACACCGGCTGGGGCGCCTGGCGCTCGGCCAACTTCTTCGCCTCCCGCACCCGCAACGTGCTCTACTGGGCCGGCGTGGGCTCGGGCTATCAGGACGACATCCTGGGCGCCGGCACCGGCGACATCTACCGCTGGGAGATAGGCTCCGAGCTGCCCGCCGGGCCCTTCTTCTCGCTGGGCGACCGCCCCGGCAAGGACGCCGAAACCTTCCAGCGCCCCTACGCCACCATGCGCTACGACGACCGCCACGACCGCATACTCATGGCCACCACCCACGGCGCCAGCTACAACTACCGCTACAACTGGCTCTACTTCATCGACGGCACCACGGGCGAGATAGAGCGCGTGCAGGAGACCACCCGCTACTTCTGGTTTCCGGCCATACCCATCTTCCCGGACAAGGCGGCCCCGGAAATCAACATCGGGCAGCTCTCGGTGGCGCAGTCGGGCGTGGAGAAGGCCATTGACCTTACGCCCTACATCAACGACAACGACAACAACATCCGCAACATCAACCTGCGCGTCGAGGTGCTGACACCTCCGGCTGCCGCCCCGGCCCGCGTGCGCGCCGCCGCTGAAGAGGAGGTGCCGGCCGTAGCGGCCCGCATCGAAGGCCACACGCTGCTCGTGAAAGCCGCCCGCCCCGGCAACCACACCCTGCGCCTCACGGCCGAGTCGAATGGCCGCGAGACCACCCGCGACATCGCCCTGGCCGTGAGCGGCACCACCGGCATCGACGACGCGGCCCGGGAGGCTGCCGTCACGGCCCGGGGCGACGTGCTGACGGTCACCGGCATGGACGGCACCCTCTTCAGCATCCACGACATGGCCGGCCGCCTGTGCCATAGCTTCCGCGCCGCGGGCCACTCCTTCACGACCTCCACCGGCCTGCCCGCGGGCCTCTACATCCTAAGCGGCGACAACGGCTACACTCAAAAACTCAAAATAGACTGACACAGCGATGATTAAGAACGAATTTTCCGCCCTCGCGCTTATTGCCGCCGGCTGCGCCGCGGCCGCGGCGCAGTACGTCGACTGGGTGGACTGGAGCCGGGTGCGCCACTGGGCCGGCGACCCCGCGGGAGAGAATAAGTGCGCCCTGGTGGTCGACTTCCAGGACGGCCACAGCAACCGTGCCTGCGTGTGGGGCTACCGCTGGAGCGGCACCGCCACGGGCGAAGACCTGGTGCGCGCCGTAGCCTCCCAGAGCAGCATCCTCACGGCCATGATTCAGTACACCGGCACCATGGGCTCCACTCTCGACGCCCTGGGCATCAGCGCCGGCCGCGAGGAGCTCGACCGCCTGGTCTACGACTTCCCGGCCGCCGCCGCGGCCCCAGAGATTTCCTTCGGCTTCTACGCCCCAAACATGGCCATGGGCCAGGACGGCGCCCCGGGCGACAGCGCGCCCGACGACTGCCTCGACGCCATCGAGGCGGCACGCACCACGGGCATAATCGAGCATCCGCTCAACGCCTTTGTCTTCGGCTATCCGGCCTACGACTACGACTACTGGCAGCTCGACGGCGGCAGCAGCTACGACCGGCGCTGGCGCTCCGGATGGTACGAGGGCTACTGGAGCTACTGGCACGGCCCGAACGACTACGACTACATGGCCTACTCCGGCCTGGGCATGTCGAGCACCATGCTGGCCGACGGCACCGTGCAGGCCTGGAAATACACGCCGCTCAATGGCGGCGAGGGCTTCGGAGCCGCGGGCGGCGAGATGGCCCTGGAGCTCGACTACGACATGGACGACTGGGGCGAGGAAATGCACCCGGCCGCGGTCGCGCCCCAGCCGGTCGACCACGGGAATATCGAATACTGGGTGGGCGACGGCGAGAAGGCCGCGGCCGTGGTGCTGCATTTTGCCGACGGCCGCGGGCCGGACAATCTCGTCTACGGCTACCGCTGGAGCGGCGGCTGGGACGACAACCTGGCCACCGTGGTGGCGCGCATCGCCGCCGCCGACCCGCGCCTGAGGCTCGACACCGGCGCCGCAGGCGGCTACACCATGGCCTACGATGCCGATGCCGACGGCGCCATAGGCGAGATGGACCACGCGCCGGCCGGCTGCACCATGTATGTGCGCCGCACGGTCGACCGCACCTTCAACGCCGTGGCCGCCGGCCGCTGGCTCAATCCAGGCGCCGTGCTGGTGCTTGGCGCCGATGGTGCTCCGGCCCCCTCCGGGCTGCCCTGCCAGCTCATGCGCCCTGCCCCCGACAGCGAGCGCGTGCTCTCCATCCCGGCCGCCATCGACTACACCCTGAGCGACACCCCGCTGCAGATTCCCATCTTCGCCGCCGTGCCCGAGGGCGCCACGCTGAGCACCGCCTTCACCTGGACGCGCCCGGCCATGCTCTCGCGCATCAACACCCACATGTTCATGGGCACCGTGTCGTCCTACCGCGACTTCGCCCCCGGCGAGGCCGAGGTGGCCGTGCGCGGCTCCTACGTGCCCGCCGGCTCCACCGAGGCCCGGAGCGCCGAATCCAACCCCTGCCGCATCACCTTCCACGAGCCTGAGCGGCCCCTGACGGGCATATTCTTTGAAAATGAAAAATTCGAAATGGGGCTGCGCGCCACTGCCGTAAATCCTGTGGTGAAGTTGCCGGCCGACGCCACCTACACGGCGCTGGTGTTCCGCTCGTCCGACCCGTCCATTGTGTCGGTGAACGCCGCCACCGGCGAGCTCACCACCTTCGGCCGCAGCGGCGCGGCCACCGTCACGGCCACCTACGTAGCCGACCCGGCCGTGGCTGCCGAGTGCACCGTGCTGGTGGGCCCGGAGTCGGCGCTGGCCTCCGTCGAGGCTCCCGAGCCCTCTGTCGCCGTAGCCGGCAACGTGCTGACGGCCACAAATATGGAAGGCATCGCCATCGCCGTAGTCGACCTCGCCGGCCATGCCGTGCTTTCATTCACCCCCGCCACCGACCGCGAGGAAACCGCTCTCACCCTTCCGGCGGGAATCTATATATTAACCGCCCGCAATATGCCGGCAAAGAAGATTGTAATCAAATGAAACGCGCACCCATAATCATACTCATGATATCGCTGGCTGCGGCGTGGTGCCGGGGCGCCGACACGGAAACCGACTACACCGACGGCGTCATCTTCATCAACGAAGACTGGTACGGCCACCAGAACTCCACCGTCAATTTCCTGCGGCCCGACGACCCCGAGGGCATCTACTGGCAGTACCGCGTGATACAGACCGAAAACCCCGGCCGCGAGCTGGGCTGCACCAACCAGTACGGCGCCCTGTGGGGCGCGCGCCTCTACCTGATAGCCAAGCAGGAGAAAGACCCCGGCGCCGACATCGCCGGCGGCCGTATCTCCGTGGCCGACGCCCGCACCATGAAGCTCATAAAGCAGCTGCCGCTCATCGACCCCTCCGGCGCCCAGTGCGACGGCCGCGCCTTCTGCGGCGTGGACGCGGGCAAGGGCTACGTGTCGTCGAGCAACGGCATCTGGGTGCTCGACCTCGACGCCCTCGAAATCACCGGCCAGGTCGAGGGCTCGGCCAACCCCAACGCCGGCGGCGACGACGACAAGCCCAACAGCGACCCCACCAGCGCTCTCTACTTCGGCCAGACCGGCACCATGGTGCTGGCCGAGGGGCGCGTCTTCGCCGTGCACCAGCAGTACGGCCTGCTCGTCATAGACCCAGCCACCGACCGCGTCACCCGGGTGCTCGACATGGCCATCGTCGACGACGCCGTGGAGCGCGACACCGGCACGCGCCCCCGCCGCCCCTCCGGCATAGGCTCCACCATCGTGCGCTCGCGCGACGGGCGGCTGTGGTACTCGGCCGCCCGCAACGTGCAGGGCACCGGTGCCACGCTGCCCTATATCATAGCCCTCGACCCCGTCACGCTCGAGCGCGAGGTCATCACCATCGAAGGCGACGACATCTTCCCGCCCTCCAACTCCTGGTATGCCTGGACGCCGGACCCCTTCTGCGCCTCGGCCGTGACAAACCGCCTCTACTGGTGCGGCGGCCCCAACAGCTGGTTCACCAACTACCGCATCTTCCGCTACGACATCGACACCCGCCGCGTCGAAAAGCTGCTCGACTTCTCGCAGCAGCCCGGCGACTGGCACGTCTACGGCTGCTCGCTGGGCATACATCCCGCCACCGACGAGCTTTATGCCTCGATGTTCCATAAGTTCGTCGACCCCACCTACGTTACGCGCCGCTTCGACGCCGACGGCAACCTCCTGCGCGAATATCCCATGATACAGAACTACTGGTTTCCCTCCCTCCCCCTGTTCCCGCAGGCCGGCGATGCCGGCGCCGGCATCACCGACGCCACCGCCACCCCGCTCGCCCCGGGCGACACCCCCGGCACCCTCTACAGCCTGCAGGGCCAGCTGCTCAGAAGCGGCGCCACCTTAGGCGAGGCCAGCGCAGGCCTTCCTCCGGGCATATATATCTGGCGCACTCCCGGGTGCTCCCGTAAATTCCACATACGCTGATGTTCAGGTAACTATGGCACAAGCCTTTCTTCCGGTGCATAGGAGCAACAATGTAACAATTACTGTTATCAAACGTGTAATCCTGTAGGGACGCTCCATGGAGCGTCCGGCAGGGAAACAGGGTAACTTTTTAATATCCAACGATTTGCGCGCCATAGATAGCCGCGGTCGCCGCCGGACGCTCCATGGAGCGTCCCTACAGGACTTTATCGTTGTCTATTTTTTATCTTATGCACCGGAAATACGGAATGAGCCGTACTCTGTGCGAAGTTTCACGTGCGGGGGTGGTGAATTTATTGGCCGGGGGTAAAAATAAAATCGCGATATCCGCGTTATGTTAGTGATATAATCTTGTTATCGATATTTTTGAACCGGTTCAATATATTAAAATGAAAAAGCATCTTCTGAGTGTGGCCGCTGCACTGGCCTGCATCACGGCTGTTTTCGCCGCGCGCCCCGCGGCCGACCCCGTGCTCATGACCGTAGCTGGCAAAGACGTGCCTCTCAGCGAGTTTCAGTATCTCTATAATAAGAACAACAACCAGCAGCTCGAGCCCATCTCGCCGGCGCGCTACCTCGACATGTTTGTCGACTACAAGCTCAAGGTGGCCGACGCCGAAGCCGCCGGCATAGACACCACGGCCGCCTTCCGCGCCGAGTATGCCCAGTATCGCGACGAGCTGGCCAAGCCCTATCTGCGCGACCAGTGGGTGGCCGACAGCCTCGTGATGGTGGCCTACGGCCACTATGCCGACGACGTGACCGTGAGCCACATCATGCTGCCCGGCACACCCGCGGGCCGCGAGCGCGCCGACTCCCTGCGCGCCGAAATCCTGGCCGGCCGCGTGCCCTTTGCGGCTGCCGCGGCTGCCTTCAGCATGGACGCCCACTCGGCGGCCAGGGGCGGACTGATGGGCAACGTGGTGCCCGGCCGCTATCCCTGGGCCTTCGAAGAGGCTGCCTACGACACCCCCGCCGGCGAGATTTCCGAGCCGGTGAACAGCGGCCTGGGCTGGCACCTCATCAAGGTGGAGGCACGCCGCCCCTCGCAGGGCGAGGTGCACGCCGCCCACATCCTGCGCATGACGCGCGGCCTCAGCCCCGAGCAGGTCGCCCGCGAGCGTGAGCTCATCGACTCGCTCCACACGGCCGCAGCCGCCGGCGCCGACTTCGCCGAGCTGGCCTCGCGCTTCTCCCAGGACCCCGGCTCGGCCCGCAAGGGCGGCGACCTGGGATGGTTTGCCCGCGGCGTGATGGTGCAGCCCTTCGACAGCATCTCCTTCGCCCTGCCCGAGGGCGGCCTGAGCGAGCCCTTCGCCACCGACTTCGGCTGGCACATCATCTACAAATACGGCTCGCGCAACGCCCGCGACATCGACCAGATGCGCCCCCTCATTGAAAAAGCCATGGAGCGCGACGAGCGCGGCACGGCCGCCGAGCGCCACTTTGCCGAGCGCATGATAGCCCTGCATGGCGGCAGCGTGGCCGCATGGCAGCCCGCCGTGGCAGCCGTACTGGCCACGGCCGAGGGCCCGCTGGACAGCATCGTGGCCTCGCCCTCGCTGGCCGGCGTCGAGGCCTACAGCATCGACGGCCACACCGTGGCCCTGGCCGCCGTGGCGCCCCGCCTGGCAGGCGTGGTGACGGCGCCCGACGTGGCCTCCACCACCCTGGCCGCCGTAGACCGCGCCGTGCGCGACGCCCTGGCTGCCGACGCCCTCGAGCAGGCACGCAACGAGCTGATGCTCACCAACACCGACTATCGCAACCTCATGAACGAATATCGCGACGGCATCCTGCTCTTCGAGGTGGCCAACGCGAAGGTGTGGGAGCGCGCGTCGAAAGACGCCGCCGGCCTCGAGGACTTCTTCGTGAACCACCGCGACCGCTACACCTGGAGCTCGCCCCGCTTCAAGAGCTACGTGATATTCGCCGGCGATGAAAAGCGCCTGAAGCAGGCGCTCGACTACGCCGCCACGCTCGACCCCTCCGACCCCGCGGCCTTCTCGGCAGCCATGACCAAGATGTTCGGCCGCAACGTCAAGGTGGAGCGCGTGTTAGCCGCCAAGGGCGAGAATCCCATCACCGACTATCTGGCCTTCGGCGCCGCCAAGCCCGAGCCCAAGAGCAAGCAGTGGACCTGCTACGCCGCCTTCGACGGCCGCGTGGTCGACAGCCCCGAGTGTGCCGCCGACGTGCGCCAGGCCGTGGTGGCCGACTATCAGGCCCTGCTCGAGGCCGAGTGGCTCAAGCAGCTCCACGCGCGCTATCCCGTGAAGTTCAACAAGAAGGAAGTGAAGAAGCTGCAATGAAGCGCCTGCGCCCGGCCATCGTGGCCCTGACCTGCGCCCTGGCAGCCGCCTGCGGCAGCCGCGATGGCGCCGACACCGGCGCCGCCCTGCCCGAGGGAGTGCTCGCCGCCGTAGACGGCACCGAGCTCACCCGCGCCATGCTCGACCAGGCCACCCCGAAAGGCCTCGCGCCCGACGACAGCACCCGCTTTGCCCGCGCCTATATCCGCAACTGGATAGACACCCGCCTGGTGGAAGACGTGGCCGCCCGCGCCGTGGACATGGACGAGATAGACCGCCTGGTGGAGCAATACCGCCGCGACGCCATCATGCGCGCCTACCGCGACCGCGCCTTCGACGCCGAGCAGGCCGGCACCACCTTCTCCGACAGCCTCGTGGCCGACTACTACGAGCGCCACAGCTCCGAGCTGCGCCTGCAGCGGCCCCTCATCAAGGGCGTCTACATCAAGCTGCCCGACGACGCCCGCGAGCTCCCCGCCGTGCGCCGCCTATACCGCTCCACGCGCCCGGCCGACATCGACCGCCTCGAAAAAGAGGTGCTGGGCTCGGCCATCCACTACGACTATTTCCGCGACCGCTGGATAGACTGGGAGCAGGTGGAGGCACGCATCCCCTACGACTTCGGCGCCAACCCGGCCGACTACGTGGCCGCCCACCGCAACCTCGACGTGTCGCTCGGCGGCTTCACCTACCTGCTGGAAATCTCCGACGTGCTGCCCGCCGGCTCCGTGATGCCCCTGGCCACGGCCCGCCCCCTCATCGAGGAGCGCCTCACGGCCGAAAAACGCCGCGCCTTCGACGCCGCCCTGCGCACGCGCATGGTCGACCGCGCCCTCGCCCGCGGCACCCTCCGCCTCAACTGCGACCTCTGACGCGCGATCCCTGGCGGGGAAAAATCGCGCAGAGTAGGCGCAGAGAAATATATAAGCGGCTGAAACGGCTCATGCCGTATTTCCGGTGCATAAGATAAAAAAATAGACAACGATAAAGCCCTGTAGGGACGCTCCACGGAGCGTCCGGCGGCGACCGAGGCTATATATGGTGCGCAAATAGTTGGATATTAAAATGTTACCCCGTTACCCTGCCGGACGCTCCATGGAGCGTCCCTACAGGTTTACGCGTTTGATAATAGTAATTGTTGCATTGTTGCTACTATGCACCGGAAGCCCGAACAGGTAGCCTGCCCTCAAAAAAGACGCGCCGGAGAGCGCGTCCCGAGCCATTTCCGTGTGGGTAAGCGTAGCGCACCCCGCGGTGCTCGGTCCATTCTTTCATTATCCGGAGAGCGCAGCGAGGCCTGGGGATGCACCTCGTTACAAAACTGTGCTTCGGAGATGCGCCGTTATCTCACACGAATTTTTGTAATAACATCGCGTCTCCGACGCTCCTCCGTGGATGCCTGCCATTCCTCAGGCCTCGCTGCGCTCGACCTGAGGCTAAGGAAAATCGCGTCTCCGACGCTCCTTATTTCCTTATTTACAGCCTTTTATATATTTCTCTGCGCCTCTGCGCGAGTTTTTCCACCCACTTCGACGACCAATATGCTGATAGGCGGAAACATTGGTCTTTTTAGTTAAAAACGTGGCCGCAGGGGCCGCGTTTCATTTTTTTTAACTATATTTACGCCGTAATTGCGCGGGTACGCGCGCATGACACGCAAATATAGAAATCTAAATATACCAATTCATCCAAATCTACGTATGAGACTAAAACTGTTTCTGCTCATGCTGCTGGCTTCGACACTGGCGTTGACAGCACAGACCGCCGCGCTCTCCGGCGTGGTGGTGAACGGCACCACGGGCACACCTGTGGGTGGTGTGAAAGTTGAGCTCCAGGGCACAAGCGCCCTCACCGGCTACAACGGCGATTTCACACTCGACAAGCTTCCCACCGGAAAGGCCTACATGATTGTAACCGCCGAGGGCTACCAGCCCGCCGGCATCGACGTCGACATCAACGACGGCGCCGTAGACCTGGGCACCATCTCGCTGGTGCCCGTCACTGAAAACGTGGTCGAAGAATACTTCGTGGGCTCGGACGACCTGATGTTTGACGAAGCCGCCCTCGACGACGAGGAGGCCACCAGCCAGGGCGTGTCGTCGCTCACCGGCGCCAGCGACAACATCTACTACAGCACAGCCTCGTACAACTTCGGCCCGATGTACTTCAACTACCGCGGCTACGACAGCCAGTATCAGAGCGTCTACATCAACGGCATCAAGTTCAACGACCTCATCCGCGGCCGCTTCAACTTCAACTCGCTGCTGGGCATGAGCTCGCGCGCCTTCCGCAACCGCACCAACACCGTGGGCCTCGACGCATCGAACTACGGCTTCGGCGACATCGCGGGCTCCACCAACTACAACACCGTGACCGACCTCTACGCTCCCGGCTTCAACGGCAGCGTGGCCTTCACCAACAGCAACTACATGCTGCGCGCCATGGTCACCTACGCCTCCGGCATGAACAAGCACGGATGGGCCTACACCGTGAGCGCCATCGGCCGCTACGCCAAGGAAGGCGTGCAGCCCGGCACCTTCTACAACAGCGGCGGCCTCTTCCTCAGCCTCGAAAAGCAGTTCAACCAGAACAACTCCCTGACGCTCACCGCCTTCGGCGGCCCCACACAGCGTGCCACCGGCGGCGCCACCTATCAGGAAGTCTACGACCTCACGGACGACAACCTCTACAACCCCTTCTGGGGATGGCAGGACGGCAAGAAGCGCTCCAGCCGCATCACCGAGACCTTCGACCCCACCGTGATCCTCAACTGGCTCTACAAGAAGGGCAGCACCACGGTGAACACCGCCGCCGCCGTGCGCTGGGTGCAGTACACCCGCAGCGCCCTGCAGTACTACAAGGCCAACGACCCGAACCCCACCTACTACCGCTACCTCCCCAGCTACTACCTCGACAACGGTGAACCCACCGAGCAGAGCGAGTACTACACCTGGCTGTGGCAGAACGACGACAGCTTCCGCCAGATCAACTGGGACAACCTCTACAGCATCAACCGCCTCAACAACATCCAGAACGAGACGCTGAGCGCCGCCGACCGCAAGGGCTCGAGCTACATCCTCGAAAACCGCACCAACAACCAGTTCAACGCCCTGTTCAACAGCTACCTGAACACCGCCCTCTCGCGCAGCGTGGCCCTCCAGGCTGGCGTTGACTTCAACTACACCCGCTCCAGCAACTACAAGACCATCCGCGACCTGCTGGGCGGCGAGTTCTGGACCGACATCGACCCCTTCTCCGACCGCGACATCACCATCGCTCCCGGAAACCTCCAGAACGACCTCGACAACCCCAACCGCCGCGTGGTCAAGGGCGACCGCTTCGGCTACGACTACGACATCAACGCCATCCAGGCAGGCCTCTGGGCCCAGAACGTCGTGACCCTGCCCAAGTGGGACATCAACTACGGCTTCAAGCTGGGCTACACCACCTTCCACCGCGACGGCCACATGCGCAACGGACGCGCTCCCGGCTACGGCGCCGGCAGCTACGACGCCGACGGCAACTTCGTGGAAGGCTCGCTGGGCAAGAGCAAAAACCAGAACTTCTTCACCGGAGCCGTGAAGGCCGGCGTCACCTACAAGCTCGACGGCCGCAACCAGTTTGTGGTGCAGGCCCAGTACGGCTCGCGCGCTCCCCTGGCCGACAACATCTTCATCGCTCCCCGCGTGAAGAACACCACCATCTCCAACCCCCAGACACAGCTCGACCTCAGCGTCGACGCTTCCTACGTGTGGAACTACCGCCGCTTCCGCGGTATCATCACCGGCTACTACACCATGATGGACCGCGCCGTGGAGCGCACCGGTTTCTACGACGAGACCTACAACACCTACGCCATCTTCGCCCTCGAAGGCGTCAAGCGCGAATACAAGGGCATCGAGCTGGGCATGAGCTACAAGATCACACCCAGCATCACCGCCAGCTTCGCCGGCACCTACGCCCGTTTCCAGTACAAGAACAACCCCCAGGGCACACGCTCGTTTGAAAACGGCCTCTACCCCGACGTGACGAACACCGTCTACCTCAAGAACTACTACATGGGCTCCACGCCCCAGAGCCAGTTCAACGTGGGCCTCGACTACGCCGCTCCCAAAAACTGGTTCTTCAACGTCAACGGCACCTGGCAGGGCGACGCCTACGTGAACATCTCGCCGGCCTACCACGAAGCCATGCCCGGCCTGGCCACCATGTTCCCCAACGAGAGCGAAATCCTCGCCAAAATCGAGGAGCTGGCCCATCAGGACAAGCTCGACTCCCACTTCACGCTCAACCTGAGCATAGGCAAGGCCATCTACTTCCGCAACGGCCCCAGCCTCAACTTCAACCTGAACGTGAACAACGTGCTCAACAACCGCGACGTCGTGACCTACGCCTACCAGCAGGGCCGCGTCGACACCAAGAACTACAACCGCGACGCCTACCCGAACCGCTACCAGTATGCACAGGGCATCCGCCTGTTCCTCAACGTGGGCGTGCGTTTCTAATCCATCTCTCCTCTCACACTCATATATAATATAAGCAATGAAAAAATCGCTCTTATATATCGCCGCTGCCGCCCTGGGCTCCGTTGCCCTGGGAGCCTGCGACAACGACATGGCGCTGCCTCCCATCGCCGAGCCCTCTTCGGAATGGGTGGGAATGCAGAACACCGACGTGCGCGAAATCAAGGAAAAATACTGGCAGGACGCCAATAACTACAACACCCCCGTGGGCCTCACCGACGACGGCGTGGACGCCGACGGAAACCCCACCGGCAGCGAAATCATCATCAAGGGCCGCGTAATCAGCTCCGACGCCTCCGGCAATATCTACAACAACATCGTGATTCTGGGCGAAGACGGCCAGGCCATGACCATTGCCGCACGCACCGAGAGCAGCAGCAAGAAGCTCAACGACCAGTATCCCTACGGCTGCGAGGTCTACCTCAACCTCTCCGGCCTGAGCGTGGGACGCTACGCTGGCCTCTTCCAGGTGGGCGCCCCCAGCGGCACCGAGATCACCTTCCTCGAAAACGCCGTGCTCAAGGAGCACATGCAGGCCAACAGCATTGGCTACCCCTCAAAGGTCGACACCATGCTCGTGGACATCGCCACCATCAACGATGCCAAGAAAACCACCGAGGGCCTGCAGGAGTACATGAGCCAGCTCATCCGCGTGGACGGCGTCACCTTCGAGAACCCCGGCCAGCCCTTCGCAGCCTCGCAGAACGAGAACCGCTACGTCAAGGACGCCGCCGGCAACCGCCTGAACATCCGCTGCAGCAGCCGCTCCACCTGGCACAACGACCTCATCCCCGGCGGCGCCGGCAGCGTGGTGGGCATCCTCAGCTACTTCAACAACGACTGGCAGGTGCTCATGATCGACGAAGAGGGCTGCATAGGTTTCGACCCCTCCGCCACCCCCGAGCCCGCGCCCGTGGTTGAGCCCGAAGGCGAAGGCACCCAGGCCTCGCCCTTCAACGTGGCCAAGGCTCTGGAGGTGACCAACGCGCTGGCGGCCGACGTCACCACCGACACCGAGTACTACATCAAGGGCATCATCGTGTCCGTCGACGAAATCGACACCGGCAGCTACGGCAACGCCACCTACATCATAGCCGACGTTGAAAACGGCACCCCACTGAAGGTGTATCGCGGCTATTGGTTCAACGGCGACAAGTTCACCGCCCCCGACCAGCTCCAGGCCGGCAAGGAAGTGGTGGTGCTGGGCAAGCTCGTGAACTTCAAGGGCAACACCCCCGAGGTGGCCCAGGGCAACAAAGTGGTGAGCTACGACGGCCAGACCTCCGGCGGCGGCGACAACCCGCAGCCCGGCCCCGGCGTTGAGCCCGCCGGCGACGGCACCCTGGCCTCGCCCTACAACGTGGCCAAGGCCCTCGAAGTGACCCGCGCACTGGCTGCCGACGTCACCACCGAGACCGAAGTCTACATCAAGGGCACCATCTCCGCCATCAAGGAAATCGACACCGGCAGCTACGGCAACGCCACCTACAGCATCGTCGACGTCGAAGGCGCCGAGGCCATCACCGTGTTCCGCGGCTACTGGTTCGACGGCGCGAAATTCACCGCCCAGAGCCAGCTCGCCGTGGGCAAGGAAATCATCGTGCTGGGCAAGCTCGTGAACTTCAAGGGCAACACCCCCGAGGTGGCACAGGGCAACAAGGTGGTGAGCTACGACGGCTCCACCGTGGCCCCCGACCCCACCCCGGACCCCACGCCCGATCCCACGCCTGATCCCACTCCCGGCCCCGTGGGCGACGCCATCACCATCGCCGCCGGCGCCTTCCCCCACGGCGACGACGCCTCCAAGACGGGCGACGTGAGCGGCGCACTCACCCAGGACGGCTACACCCTCACCACCGCCAAGGGCAGCGGCTCCACCGCGCCCGCCGTGAACGTCTACAACGGCACGGGCACCCTGCGCCTCTACGCCGACAACACCCTGACCATCGCCGGCGCAGCCATGGGCAAGATAGTCTTCACCCTCAACACCGCCACCGGCGCCAACCGCTACACCACCTTCACGCCCGGCACGGGCAGCGTGGGCACGCAGGCCGCCGGCGACAGCGCCATCACCTGGGTGGGCGACGCCACCAGCGTCACCTTCACCGTGGGCCACGACGCCACTCTGGGCGCCGACGGCGCAAGCAAGCGAGGTCAGGTGCACATCTCCTCCATCGAGATCTATCCCGTAGCTGAATAATCATCTCCACGACACACATCACAGATATGTACAACATAAAAAACATAACTAAGGCATTTGCCATCGCTGCCGCGGCCGCCCTGGGCTTCACCGCCTGCCAGGACGACTTCGACACCCCTAATCTGCCGGTGCCCGTGGCCACTATCGAGGCCAACATCACCATTGCCGACCTCAAGGCCGAGTTCTGGCAGGAAGAGACCAACTATGCCACCACCGTAGCCGCCCGCCCCGACGGCTCGCACTACATCATCAAGGGACGCGTGGTGAGCTCCGACGAAGCCGGCAACGTGTTCAAGAGCCTCGTCATCGACGACGGCACCGCCGCCCTGCCCTTCAGCATCAACCGCTACAACCTCTACCTCGACTACCGTCGCGGCCAGGAAGTGGTGGTCGACCTCACGGGCATGGACATCGGTAAATACAACGGCTACATGCAGGTGGGCATGAAGGAATTCTACGAGGCCGGAAACGCCTGGGAAGTGTCGTTCATGGCTCCCGAGACCTTCACCCGCGGCGCCCAGCTCAACGGCCTGCCCGACCTGGCCGCTGTCGACACCCTGCAGATCAACAGCTTCGACCAGCTGCCCGCCACCCCCGCCGGCCTCCAGCAGTTCCAGGGACGCCTCGTGCGCTTCAACAACGTGGAGTGGCAGAACGCAGGCATCGACACCTACTCCACCTACCACAGCAGCGGCGTGAGCCAGAACATCGTCGACGCCAACGGCGCCACCCTGGCTGCACGCACCAGCGGCTACTCCAACTTCTGGAACCTCACCCTGCCCGAAGGCCGCGGCGACGTGGTGTGCATCCTGGGCTACTACGGCTCCGCCTGGCAGCTCACCCTGCTCGACGCCCAGAGCAGCATGAACTTCGGCAACCCCACCGTGCAGCCCGGCGCCGAGACCAACCCCTACAGCGTGGCCGAGGCAATTCAGGCCCAGGCAGCCGGCACAGCGCCCGCAGGCGCCGTGTGGGTGCAGGGCTACATCGTGGGCACCGTGGCCCCCGAGGTGGAGACCGTCACCGGCAACGCCGACATCGAATGGGGCAGCGACCCCTTCCTGGCCAACACCGTGGTGATAGCCTCCGACCCCGCCACCACCGACGTGGCCGAGTGCCTCGTGATGGCTCTGCCCGAGGGCAGCTCCATGCGTGAGTATGTCAACATCAAGGCCCACCCCGAAAACGTGGGCAAGCTCCTGGCCGTGCGCGGCGTGCTCGCCAGCTACATGGGCACCTTCGGCGTCACCGGCAACAACGGCACATCCTCCGAGTTCAAGCTCGAAGGCGTGGAAGTGGGCGGCAGCATCCCCGCCGGCGACGGCTCCCAGGCTTCGCCCTTCAACCCCGCCCAGGTAATAGCAGCCGGCCCCACCAGCACCAGCGAGGCCCCCGCAGGCTACGCCGGCGTGTGGGTCAAGGGCTACATCGTGGGCTCCATGCCCGCCGACGGCACCTACATCGACAAGACCATCTTCGGCGCAGCCGCCGAACTCAAGACCAACATCGTGATCGCTCCCACGGCCGACTGCACCGACGCATCGAAGTGCATCGGCCTCCAGCTCCCCAACAACGCCATCCGCGCCGCCCTCAACCTGCAGGACAACCCCGGCGTGCTGGGCAAGGCAGTGGCCGTCAAGGGCGACGTGATGAAATACTGCGGCGGCCCCGGCGTGAAGAACCTCACCGAATACGTGCTCGAAGGCACCACGCCCGATCCCACGCCCACTCCCGGCCCCGTGGGCGACCCCGAGGGCGACGGCACTGCCGCCGCGCCCTACAACGTGGCGGCAGCCATCCAGGCCACCCAGGCCCTTGCCTCCGGCGCCAGCTCGGAAAACGACGTATTCGTCAAGGGCATCATCTCCTCCATCTCCGAAATCGACACCGGCAGCTACGGCAACGCCACCTACGAAATCGTCGACGCCACCGGCGGCACATCCTTCAAAATCTACCGCGGCTACTGGCTGAACGGCGACAAGTTCACCTCCAAAGACCAGCTCGCCACCGGCGCCGAAGTAGTGGTCACCGGCAAGCTCCTCAACTACATGGGCAACACCCCCGAAATGGCCCAGGGCAACCACATCGTGAGCTACGACGGCCAGGGCAGCGTAACCCCCACCCCCGACCCCACTCCCGATCCCACGCCTGATCCCGGTCCCGCACCCGACCTGGGCGACCCCGTGACCATCGCCACCGGCGCCTTCCCCCACGAAAACGGCACCGCCACCGGCAACGTAAGCGGCGCCCTCACGGCCGAAGGCTACACCATCACCGCAGCCCAGAACGGCGGCGCCACCGCTCCCGCCATCAACGTGTACAACGGCGTGGGCACCCTGCGCCTCTACGCCAACAACACCCTTAACATCAAGGGCGCAGCAATGGGCAAGATAGTGTTCACCCTCAACACCGCCACCGGAGCCAAGCGCTACACCACCTTCGCTCCCAGCAGCGGCGCTGTGGCCACCCAGACCGCCGACGACGCCACCATCACCTGGACAGGCAACACCGGCGACGTCACCTTCACCGTGGCCGCCACCTCTACCCTCGGCACCGAGAGCGGCAAACCCGGCCAGATCCACATCTCCTCCATCGAGATCTACCCCGCCAAGTAACCCCGCCCCACCCCACAAAAAAACCGCGGCCGCCCCACGCAGCCGCGGTTTTTTTGCGCGCCTACACTTAGGAAAACACGCGCAGGGTGGCCGCCGCGGGGCTCACGGGGCGCGGCAGCACGCGGCAAGCGCGGCAGAGACGTGCGCGCAGCCCTGCGGCAGCGCCGCAGCCACGTACGTAGCCACATGCGAGCGCGGCAGAGCCGTGCGAAGCTTGTGGTATACATGCAACACACCTGAATAATGAGCCGCGTAGTGGTTCAACTTCCCTCGACACAGACGCCCCGCTAAACGCGGCGCTTGTGGTGGGAGGGGGGCCGACGAACCTATGGCTGCGCACCACTAAACGCGGAGCTTGCCATAGGCTAACCTCGACGCCCCGCTAAACGCGGAGCCGACGCGGCTAACGCCGCTACCTTCCTGGTGTCAACACCCAATGGCCGCCGCACATCGTGCTCCACCAACCATGGCAAGCGCGGCAGAGCCGTGCGCGCAGCCCTGCGGCAGAGCCGCAGCCACGTACGTAGCCACATGCGAGCGCGGCAGAGCCGTGCGAAGCTTGTGGTATACATGCAACACACCTGAATAATGAGCCGCGTAGCGGTTCAACATCCTGACGCTCAGACGCCCCGCTAAACGCGGAGCTTGTGGTGAGAGGGGTGCCGACGAACCTATGGCTGCGCACCGCTAAACGCGGAGCTTGCCATAGGCTAACCTCGACGCGCCGCTAAACGCGGCGCCGACGCGGCTAACGCCGGTACCTCCCTGGTGTCAACACCCTATGGCGGCCGCGCATCGTGCAGGTTCCGCGTAGCGAAAACTCCGCGTAGCGGGGTGCCGGTGTTAGCCTATGGCAAGCTCCGCGTTTAGCGGTGCGCAGCCATAGGTTCCGGCCGATCCACCTCCCCCATCAATCCGGCGAGCGCCCCCCGAGGGCGAAGCCCGAGCGGGGGCATGCGAGCCTGATTCCCCCTTTTTCGCGCGGCTGGTCGCCGCGCGAAAAAGGGGGGGGAGGGGGCGGCTGTAACCGCGGGGTGCGCTACGCTTACCCCACGGCTATAGCTCGGAACGCGCTCTCCGGCGCGTTTTTTCTCAATTGGCTGAATAGTTACAATAACTACCAGCCGTGGGCCGGGCGTTACAGGTCTTCTTCGATGGAGAAGTCGTCGGCCAGGGAGGAGTCGAAGAGGTCGTCGTCGGCCAGGGCTGCCTCGGCGGCTGCATCCTCGTCGTCGGCAGCCGGGGCTTCGGCTGCGCGGGGCTTGGGGGAGTGGGCGCCGGGCATGTCGGTGGGGATTTTCTTGCGCAGCACGGGGCCTTTGTCGGCGTCCTTGAGGGCCTGGGTGATGCGGGCGGCGATTTCCTCGGCCAGCTCGGGGTTGTCCTTGAGGGTGCGCACGGCTGCATCGCGTCCCTGGGCCAGCTTGGAGCCTTCGTAGCTGAACCACGAGCCGCTCTTCTTGATGATGTCGAATTCCACGCCCAGGTCGATGATCTCGCTGGTGCGGGAGATGCCTTCGCCGAACATGATGTCGAACTCGGCGCGCTTGAAGGGGGGCGCCACCTTGTTCTTGACCACTTTCACCTTGGTGTGGCGGCCCAGCACGTTGTCGCCGTCCTTGATGGTGTTGCTGGAGCGGATGTCGATGCGCACCGACGAGTAGAACTTCAGGGCGTTGCCGCCGGTGGTGGTCTCGGAGGGGCCGAACATCACGCCTATCTTCTCGCGCAGCTGGTTGATGAAGATGCAGGTGGTGTTGGTGCGTGCAATGGCGCCCGTGAGCTTGCGCATGGCCTGCGACATCAGGCGGGCCTGCAGGCCCACGTTGCGGTCGCCCATCTCGCCTTCGATCTCGCCCTTGGGGGTGAGGGCGGCCACGGAGTCGACCACGAGGATGTCGAGGGCGCTGGAGCGGATGAGCTGCTCGGCTATCTCCAGGGCCTGCTCGCCGTTGTCGGGCTGGGCTATGAGCAGGTTGTTGATGTCTACGCCCAGCTGCTGGGCATAGAAGCGGTCGAAGGCGTGCTCGGCGTCGATGATGGCTGCGATGCCGCCTTTTTTCTGGGCCTGGGCTATGGCGTGGATGGCCAGGGTGGTTTTGCCGGACGATTCCGGGCCGAAGATTTCGATGATGCGGCCGCGGGGATAGCCGCCCACGCCCAGGGCGTGGTCGAGGGTGATGGAGCCGGTGGGTATCACCTCGATGTCTTCGATAGACTCGTCGCCCAGGCGCATCACGGCGCCGCGGCCGTAGCTTTTCTCAATCTGTCCCAGGGCGGCTGCGAGGGCCTCCATGCGTGCGTCGCCACCCTCGGCGGGTGCGGCGGCTGCCTTCTTGCTCTTGGAGGCTTTTGTTTTTTCGGTCTTTGCCATAATATATCGGTTTTATTGTTTTTTCTGATGCAAAGTTACGGCTGCGAGTGGGCAACTATCGTGCACACCACCGTTAACTGATGTTAAACCTGCAATTTTCTATCCTTGCCGTGAACCATCCATGCCGGGGCGTGTTTTATATGTACATAGCAAGATTACTTTTTCCATTGCAAGAAATGTGATAATGATTGGTTTATTACTAAAGCGGAGATGCCGGGAGGCAACTCCGCTTTTGGTTTACGGGCCTCTCAGCGGGCCTGGGCGGGATTGACGGCGCCCGGCACTATCACGCCGCCTATCCGCAGCGTGAGGCGCTTGCCGCCGGCATTGGTGCGCACCCTCACCGTCTTGCTGAACTCGCCCAGGGGCTGGCCCGAGGGCAGGTAGCTCACCTTGATGGTGCCCTTCTTGCCGGGCTTCACGGGGTCGGTGGTGTAGACGGGTCGCGTGCAGCCGCAGCTGGCCGTGGCCGAGACGATGATCAGGGGCGCCGTGCCGGTGTTGGTGAAGGTGAAAGTGTGGCTCACGGGGCCGGCCTCGGCGCCTATCTCGCCGAAATCGTGCACGCGGCTGTCGAATTCAATCGCTGCTGCGCCTTCCGTGGCGGCCGTGAGGGCCACGCAGGCCAGGGCGGCCGCGATGGCGGCGATGAGGAGTCGTATCTTCATATCTTTTCTGAGTCTTGGGCGCCATAGCGCAGTGAGGAGAAATAATAGTCGAGCACCTCGCGGGCTGCCGTGAAGGAGCTGCGGCGGTCGGACAGCACGTCGGCCTCGAGGCGCTGCAGCAGCTGCTGCACGTCGGGGCGGTCGTAGAAATGGCCTCGCAGGGTCTCGTCGATGCTCTCGGTCATCCAGTAGCGGGCCTGCTGGCGGCGCTTGCGCAGGAAGTAGCCGTTGGCGTCGACGAAGGCGAAGTAGCGGTCGATCATGTCCCACACCTCGGGGATGCCCAGCTCGAAGTAGCCGCTGTAGGTGAGCACCTCGGGGCTCCAGCCGCTCTCCGTCGGCGGAAACAGGTGCAGGGCGCTGCGGAATTGCGCCTGGGCCAGCTGGGCGGGGCCCACGTTGTCGCCGTCGGCCTTGTTGATTACGATGCCGTCGGCCATCTCCATGATGCCGCGCTTGATGCCCTGGAGCTCGTCGCC
>CAYUUN010000007.1:0-56043 GCA_964447895.1 uncultured Bacteroides sp.
CTTTTTCAAGCTGCCGATTCATCTTTTTGGTCTTTCCTTATCCCGAACTCACGTTTAAATATTCTGCGCGAGAATCCGACATTATCTACTTCTGAGGTCGCGTCTAAACTTGGGACTACAAGAGACGGCATTAGAAAAGCATTGGAGAAACTGAAAGCGGATGGGAGGCTCAACCGTGAGGGTTCAACTAAAGCCGGGCGTTGGATTGTCAAAGAGAATTCTTAACTCGTAGCTTATACGATTATTCCTGAATTTTCTTTATATGTGCAGATGGCAAGTGAGAGGGATTGTGGGCGATGACAAGAGTGGTTTCGAGGGCTTGGGCGGAGCAGAGCCATGAAAAGCGATGCAGGGTGCCGTAGGGGCGAATGTTGGAGTTGCGGAGCGATGTTCTGATTTCCACCGAGACCGTGGCAGATTATCACAACGGGCAGTTTTTTGCCGACGGCATCGCCAGGAAGCTGAAGATGAACATCAAGGAGCCCTTTGGCACCCCGGAGCGTAAAGGTGCTGTCGACTGGGGTTGCGTGGCCGAGCAGGGATGCCATAGCCACGGTCATAATTATAATAAACTTGCGCATATCAGCGGTTTACTACGTATTGGTCATATAGTTCGTTGACGAAGTCGGGGTGCACGAGCAGGGGACGCGCGAGGCCCACATAGTCGATGGCAGTGGTCTCAATCATGTGTTCCATCTCGTTGTAGTCGCGGTTGCCGCCCGTGACGATGACAGGCTTGCCGGTCTCGCGGGCAACCCGGTCGGCAAACTCTGCGAAATAGGCCGTGTTGCCACTGTGATGGTAGAAGTCGCCGCTCACTTCGATGGCGTCGATGCCGCTGGCAGCAAGCGTGCGGCACATATAAGCGCAATCTTCATTGTCGACACCGCCCGGAAATCCATCGCTGCTCATAACTTTAATCCATACCTGATATTCGGGGCCCAAGGCGCGCCGGATGGCTTCATAGACCTCGACGGTGATGCGGTAGCGGTTCTCCCGCGAGCCGCCGTATTCGTCGGTGCACGGGTTCTGTGCCGGGGTGGCGAACTGAAACGCCGAATCAAAGGCAATATATCAAACAAAATGTTTACACAAATCGCCCGCGAACTCGAAGCCGCCGGCGTGATTCATCGCGAAGTTTATGCGTGGTGCCCCCTCGCGTGGAATACAGCCTTACGGAGTTGGGCGAGTCTATCATTCCGGACATCCTTAGCCTGGCCCGGTGGGGGCGCCGCGTGGGCACCCGGCTGTAGAACCAAATCGGTTTCATCCAAAAAAAATAAGAAAAGAGCCGGGTCAATTTGACTCAGCTCTTTCGTTGTTGCCTTGGAAGGATTCGAACCCTCACAGGCGGAACCAGAATCCGACGTGCTACCATTACACCACAAGGCAATAGTGGGTTGCAATCTCGATTGCGAGTGCAAAGTTAGGGCGTTTTTTTGGACTGACCAAATTTTTTGGCCATTTTTTTCAAAAAAAATGATGTTTTGATTTTTTTTGAAAACAGCGCGGTGTATATTATGCAGTTACAATAATTGTGATTAACTTTGTGTAAAATTAATCACCAGCGGCGATGAACGAAGAGGCCCTCAGCCAGATGTATCTCAAGGATACGGCGTTTCAGAATCTGATGCAACGCCGCATTTTCAACGTGCTGCTGGTGGCGTCGCCCTACGATGCCTTCATGATGGAGGAAGACGGGCGCGTGGAGGAGCAGCTCTATTTTGAATACGTAAAACTCAACCTCAGTTCGCCGCCGCGCGTCACGCGCGTGTCTAACGCGGCGCTGGCGCTCGATGCCATGCGCGTCAAGGGCTACGACCTCGTGGTGGTGATGCCTGCCAACGACATCAGCGAGAGCCTGGCCGGCGCACGGGCCATAAAGCAGGCCCACCCCGATGTGCCCATGGTGGTGCTCACGCCTTTCAGCAAGGAGGTGAGCCGCCGGCTGGAGCGTGAAGACCTCTCGGGCATAGACTACGTGTTCAGCTGGCTGGGCAATATGGACCTGTTGCTGGCCATCATCAAGCTGCTGGAAGACAAAATGAACGCCGATGCCGACATCAACGATGTGGGTGTGCGCATGATACTGCTTGTGGAAGACTCCGTGAGGTTCTATTCGTCGATTCTGCCCCGCCTGTACAAGTTTCTGCTCAAGCAGTCGCAGGTGTTCTCCACCGAGGCGCTGAACGAGCACGAGCAGATGCTGCGAATGCGCGGCCGCCCGAAGGTGATGCTCGCGCGCAACTACGAGGAGGCCATGGAGCTCTACGAGCGCTACGGCGACAGGATGCTGGGCCTCATCAGCGATGTGTCGTTCAACCGCGACAACAAGAAGCAGCGCGACGCCGGCCTGCAGCTGGCTCGAGAGCTGCGTGCCCGCGACCCCTACCTGCCCATCATCATCGAGAGCAGCGAGACGGCAAATGCCGACCGCGTGGGCGACTTCGGCGGCGTGTTCCTCGACAAGAACTCCAAGAAACTCTCCGTAGACCTGGGCGAGGCCATAATGGCCAACTTCGGTTTCGGCGATTTCGTGATCCGCGACCCGGCCACGGGCAGCGAAATCATGCGCATCCAGGACCTGAAGTCGCTCCAGAAGGCCATCTTCGATATTCCTGACGAGGCCTTGTATTACCACGCCCGCAACAACGACATCTCGCGCTGGCTCTACTCGCGCGCGCTCTTCCCCATAGCCGATGTCGTGCGGATGCACCGCTTCAACACCATTGAAGAGGCACCCGCCGTGCGACGCCTGTTCTTCGACCTGATAGTGAAATACCGCCGCATGAAGAACCGCGGCGTGGTGGCCGTGTTCCGCAAAGACCGCTTCGACCACTACAGCAACTTCGCGCGAATAGGCGACGGCAGCCTGGGCGGCAAGGGCCGCGGCCTGGCCTTCGTCGACTCCATAATCAAGCACAACCCGGTGTTTGAAGACATCGACGGCGTGTGTGTGACCATTCCGCGCACCGTGGTGCTGTGCACCGACGTGTTCGACCGCTTCATGGCCGCAGGCGGCCTGTATCCCATGGCCCTGAGCAATGCGCCCGACGAGGAAATACTGCGCGCATTCATAGCCGCCAAGCTGCCCGACGACGTGGTGGAAAACCTCGACGCTCTGCTCGATGTGGTGGAAAAACCGCTCGCAGTGCGTTCGTCGAGCTTGCTTGAAGACTCCCACTATCAGCCCTTTGCCGGCGTATATGCCACCTACATGGTGCCCTCGGCCGAAACCCGCGAGGAACGCCTGCGCATGCTCGTCACTGCCGTAAAGGGCGTCTACGCCTCCGTGTTCTACCGCGCGAGCAAGACCTACATGACGGCCACCAGCAACGTGATAGACGAAGAGAAGATGGCGGTGATCATCCAGGAGGTCGTGGGCGAGGAATACGGCGATTACTACTTCCCCGCATTCAGCGGCGTGGGCCGCTCGCTCAACTACTACCCCTTAGGCGACGAAAAGCCCGAGGATGGCGTCGCACAGGTGGCTGTGGGCCTCGGCAAGTACATAGTGGACGGCGGCAAGGGACTGCGTTTTTCGCCACGCCATCCCGGCCACGTGCTTCAGACATCCACTCTCGACCTGGCCCTGCGCGACACCCAGACGAAACTCTATGCCCTGCGCCGCCGGCCGGTGGGCGTGGACGATTTCATGACCGACGATGGCTTCAACATCGAGCTCGTGCCGGTGCAGCAGTTTGCCGGCACCGGCGCCCTGCGTTTCGCCGCCAGCACCTACGACGCCGTAGACGGCACCCTGCGCGACTACGAGGAGGGACGCGGCAGGCGCGTAATCACCTTCACCAACATGCTGCGCGACGGCGCTTTCCCGCTGGCGCGAGTGATCGACACCATGCTCGAAAAAGGCCAGGAGGCCATGCAGCGCCCGGTGGAGATAGAATATGCCGGCACACTGCGCGCGGCAACGCCCGACCGAGGGCGCCGCGGAGTGATGTACTGGCTTCAGATACGTCCCATAATCGACCGCCGCGAGCTGGTGGACGAGACCCTCACGGAGGCACCGGACGAGGCATTGCTGCTGCGCAGCTCGTCGGCCCTGGGCAACGGCACCATCGACGACATCGACACCGTGGTGTATGTGCGCCCGGAGGCTTTCGACTCCATGGAGAGCCCGCGGCTGGCCGCAACGCTGCGCAGCCTCAACGACCGCATGGCCGCCGAAGGGCGGCATTACATCCTAATTGGCCCCGGCCGCTGGGGCTCGAGCGACCCGGCCCTGGGCATCCCCGTTGCATGGACCGATATCGCATCGGCGCGCCTGATTGTCGAGGCCTCGCAGCAGGGCTACCGCGTGGAACCCAGCCAGGGCACGCATTTCTTCCAGAATCTCACGAGCCTGGGCGTGGGCTATTTCACGGTCGACGCCTCGGGAAGCGCCACAAACGGCGACCTCTACGATATAGCTGCTCTCGACAGCGCGCCTGCAGTGTTCGACGACGGACACATCCGCGTGGTGCGCTTTCCGAAACCCCTTACCATCTGCATCAACGGACGCGCCGGAAAAGGCGTGGTCTATAAACCTTCCGACACATGAGTTTTTTCAATAAAATACGGCGTGCCCTGGGCTTCGACGACGACTCGATTTTTGAAAACGAGCCCAACACCTCGGTACTCACCGACGACTCCGACGACCTCCAGAAGACCCCGGCCCGCGACGAGGCGCCATCCCCTGCCCCGGCAGCCGAAGCGGCAAACCCGGCTCTTCACGCGGATGCGATTTTCACACATGTGGTGGCGCAGTTCAACCTTGCTCTTCCCGATTTCCTATCTAAGAGCGTCGACCCCGAGCAGCAGCGCAAACTGCTCTACGAAAATCTCGAGCAGGGCATAAAGGAGTATCTCGAATCGCTGGCCTCAGAAGCCGATGCACGCTGCGAGGCACGATGGAACGACGAGCAGACGAAGCTGCGAGGCGAGATGGAAGCCCTGAGGCAGAAAGCAGAACAGATAGAGCATCAGCGCGCCGACATCAAGGAGCGCCAGCTCAGCGCCGACCGCCAGAAACGTGCGCTCTCCGAGCGGCTGCGCGACCTCGAGAACCAGGTGGGACGCCTCGAAGCCGAGCGCGAGCAATACGATCTCGAGAACAAGAGCCTACTCAATAAGCTCAAGGTGCTGGCCGTGCAGAACCCTGACATTGACATCAATGCCGCAGGCGCGCTGCCCACGGTCGACAGCGAGGAGCTCGAAGCCCTCAAAGCCGAGAACGCCGCGCTCAAGGAAGAACTCAAGCAAGCGGCCGACCGACAGGCCATCGCCAACGAGCTCTACAACGACGAGCAGCGCCGCCTGAAGGCCGCCCTGCGTGATGTGGAAGACCTCAAGGCCATCACCGAACAGGTGGAAATAGTGCAGAAGGCCATAGCCGACCGCGACGCACGCATCGAGCGGCAAAACGCCCACATTAAGCAGCTGAAGGAAGAAATCGAGACATTGCGCAGCGACGCATCGGCCACGGCCGACGACTACCGGCAGCAGATAGCCCGGCTCGAAGAACAGCTCGCCGCCCGGACAGCTGCCGCCGCCGACGGCCACGAAGTGGAATACGAGGCCGCTCCGAGTGCGTCGGATGTGGAGGCCGTCGTAGCCCCGCAGCAGTCGCGCAAGAAATCGTCACGCAAGCGTAAGCAGCGCGAATCACAACGCGAAGTGGAAACCCCGCGCATAAGCGACGACGACCTTGAAATGGTCGAAGCCGGTTTCACAGGCAGCGAGTGGTTCGGCACCGCCGACGAGACTCCCGCACGCGACAAAAACGAGCGCACCGACAAGTTCGATGATTTCGGCTACCATGCCCCGGAACCCAAGCCCCGTCCCTACGACGACGGCATGCAGATGAGCCTCTTCGACTAAGGGCCCGTCTATTAATACATCAAATTACTTAATTACTGTTCCGTGGAGGATTCCAGCTCTGCGGTTGATTCCTGTTCTGTTGTGGATTCCTGCTCTGTTGCGGATTCAGGCTCCGTGGGGGTGTCAAGAACCTCGGGCTGCGGCTCCTCAAGGGTAGCTTCTTCGGTGGTGGCTGCGGCTGTCTCGGATTCCTCGACGATGGCTTCCTCCGAGGCCTGCTCGGTGAGGGATTGCATTTCCATCTGAGGTGGCGGGGGAGCAGGCATAGCTCTTTTGGGAGCCTTGGGTACTTCGATTTTTGGGCGCGGAGCGTTGGCCATAAGCTGCTCCATGGCTTCGGGAACTACGAATATATCGTAGCGGTCGAGGGGCCTGATATCGGCAAACCACTTGAATTTCGATAGGAAGAACTGGCTTTTCTTGGCCAGGAACATGGGTGTGACTGTGCCGGATGTCTCGGGCCACATGTGAATCTTTTCCACCATGCGCTTTTCAAAATCGGCCGCCAGAAAACTACTCTCGGCGTTCACTATCTTATTTATGGTGGAATCTTCTTCCTGGGGATACATTATTATCTCTACATTGCCGCTCACGTCGAGGTGCTTGATTTCGCCGTTATCGAAATAGGCTGTCATTTCCTTGCCGCTCAGCTGGCTGTAGTGAACGTCTTCGATATGCTCGGCAGTGAACGCGCTCTGCGGCAGGTGAGCACGGTCAACGGTGGAATCGTTCAGGTGCAGTTCGATAATATCGCCGAAAATCTGGCGTTCATCGCTCCACACCACCGGATTAATGTACATGCGCAGCATGGAATCGCGCTGCGTGAAACGGATGGAGTCGGCCACGCCCTGAACATCGACGCGCCAGAAACGCACCCGCGGGTACACCACTGCCACATGGCTGGTATCGGCCACGGTGTGGGCCGGCGTGCGCGTGAGGGTATCCTCGGGCACCTCGGTGAAATGGATATCGCGCACGCTCTCGATATACTGTCCGTGCATATACAGGGTATCGCCCTGGTGGTACTGCCGCATCTCGGCATGGCCGGTGATGAAGGCGCTGTCGAGCTCCTGGTCGTAGTAGCCGTAGTCGCCCAGCACCAGCGAGCAATTGGCGGTATCGGTGAGCACGACGGAGCCGAAGCCCTCGCCGTAGCCGGCGGCCTTGTCGTAGAAGATGGTGTCGGCCGTGAGCTGCTGCCCGCCTTCAGCGCCCACCACGGTGGAACGCGAGTAGAGGTTGCTCACGTTGGTCTCCGTGTTGTAGTTGCCCTCGGTGGTGTAGATGGTGGCGCGGGCGTTTACCACGCGACTGGGCGAATAGAGCTCGGCCACGTGTGTGTTCGTATTATAATATAATGTGTCGGTGAAGATGTCGAGCGTGTCGCCGTCGGAGTGGGAGTTGAGGTGCACACGCCCGTAGAAGTTGGCCTCCTTCGTCGAGGGCATATATTCGCCCTCGATGCTGCGCAGGCGGTTGTGGGCATCGGTGAGAGTGCCGCCTGAGGTGTAATAACCTATATCCGCACGCAGGTCGTAGGTGAACACGGGCGTCACCAGTTCCACATCGCGGTTTATGAGCCTCACGTCCTTTCCGGCATCGGAATACAGATAGGCTACCTCCGAGGGGCCGTCGTAGTTGAGCTCGTCGGCGTAGACGAAGAGCGTATCGCCCTGCTCCATACTCACATTGCCGAATGCGTCCATCGACTCCGTGTCCGGGAAGAAATGCGCGCTGTCGCAACGCATCTCCATGGGCCCCTTGGTGAAGAGCACGCTGCCCTGCACCACCATATACTCGTCGTTCTGCGACTTGCGCAGCACGTCGGCATGTTCGAGAAACACACGGTTGCCGGCGGTGCGGTCGGCGGTGGGTATGCTCGGAGCTATCACCGGCACATTGCCGGTGCGCTGCGACAGCGCAGGCACGCCCACGCTCACAGCCGCCAGGCACGCCACGCATGCCACACCCCACGCTCCGCTACGCATCGTGCCGTGTATTATTTGGATTTAATCCAGCCCTTGTGGCGGAAGTCGCATCCGCGCCAACCATCCTCGATGCGCACGTAAGTGTCGGCGATCTTCTTCTCGAGCCACTTGTCGATTATCTCCTGCTTGGTAGCGTTCTCATACATGTCCTTAAGCAGCTGATAGTCGTCGCCCAGGTTGGCCTGGTGGGGTTCAATGCGGTTCGTGAGCTTCACGATGGCCACGATCTCGCGGTCGCGCTTGGGGTCTTTCATCACGAAAGGCTTGGAGATATCGCCGGGCTGCATCTCGGCCACAACGCGTGCCACTTCCTGCGGCAGCTGCGACATCTGGAACACGGTGGTGCCGGTCTCCTGGTTCATCATCACGCCGTTGCTGTAGCGCGTGTCCTTGTCCTGCGAGATATATCGCGCAGCGGTCTCGAAATCCAGCTTTTTATTGTCCACAATATCGGCACGCACGCTGTCGAGACGCACGATGGCCTTGTTCAGGTCGTCTTCGCTCACCTTCGGGCGCAGCAGAATGTGGCGGCAGTTAATGCGGTCGCCACGTTTCTCTATAAGCTGGATGATGTGGAAACCAAACTCTGTCTCGACAATCTTCGACACCTTCTTGGGGTCGTTGAGGTTGAACGCCACGGCTGCAAACTCGGGCACGAGAGTGCCGCGACCCACGAAACCCAGCTCCCCGCCGCGGATGCCCTCGGGGGCCTCGCTGTAGAGGATGGCCAGCGTGGAAAACTCACTCTCGCCGCGGTTCACACGGTCGGTGTAGTCGCGCAGGCGAGCCTTCACATTTTCAATCTCCTCGCGGGGCACGGGCGGATTGATGGTCACGATCTGCACCTCAACCTGCAGGGGCACATAAGGAATGCTGTCCTGCGGCAGCTTGTTGAAATAGCGGCGCACGTCGGAAGGGGTCACCTTCACGTTCTTCGTGAGCGATTGCTTCACCTGCTGCACGCGGTAGCGGTTCTCCATGTTCTTGGCATAGTACTCGCGAATCTCGGCGAAAGGCTTGCGGAAATACTGCTCCACCTTCTCGCGCGAGCCCAAGTTGGTGATGAGGAAGTTCATCTGGGCGTCGGCCTGCTGCTGCACCATCGACTGCTGCACCTCCACGGTGTCGAGGTCGGCCTGGTGCAGGAAGAGGCGCTCGATGGCCATGTCTTCAGGAATAACACAGTACGGGTCGCCCTGGATGGCCTGGCGGTCTTGCTGCATCTCCTGGTAGGCCTGTTCGATTTCCGACTTGTAGATGGGGTCGTCGCCTATCACCCACGCCACTTCCTCGGCGATATTGTTCTGGGCTGCCGCATAAAGGGCTGCGGCGCCGCCGGCTATGCATAATGCAATGTGTTTCAGCTTCATAACAATGGTGTGCACCTGAGGTGCGCTATATTATATTGTAAATTACTGCAAAGATACGTATTTTTTGCGACTAAGGGCGCTAATTAACCTATTTTGTGACAGGGACAAGCCGCGCGCTCAGCTCCCACAAAGCATAGATGGGCACAAACACGGCAAAAAGCGTGAAAGGATCGCCCGTGGGCGTGATCAGGGCGGCCACCACTAACAGCGCCACAATGGCATGGCGCCGGTACTTTCCGAAGAAGCCCCGGGTGAGCAGTCCCATCTTCCCCAGCATCCACGCCACCAGCGGCAGCTCAAACACCGCCCCCATCAGCAGCACTATGGTGAAGAAATTGTCCATGTAGCTGTCGAGCGACACTATGGGAGTGATATAGCTGCTGATGCTGTAGCCGGCGAGAAAACGCAGGCACACAGGGAATATGAACAGGTAGCCGGCGGCGGCGCCGAGGTAGAACATCACGTTGCCCAGCGCGAACGCCCGGCGCATGCCGCGCTTCTCGTGCTCGTACAGCGCCGGCGACACGAAGCTCCACAACTGATATATAATCACCGGAAACGACACCACAACGGCCAGCCAGAACGAGGCCGACATGTGCACGAAAAACTGCGACGCGAGTTCCACGCTCACGAGCTCTATGTGCATGGGAGCCGCCGCATCCGTGGCGCCGGCACGGTCGAGCACGCCGTAGAGCCAGTAGTCGGGGCTGCACGGAGCGAGCACCACGTGGTCAAACACCCACGGCATCACGGCAAAAGATGCTATGGCACACACGGCCACGGTAATGGCCACGCGCACCAGCACCCCGCGCAGGTCGTCGAGGTGGTCCCAGAATGTCATTTCCTCTGCCACGGGCGGCTTCAGTCTTTCTTTTCGCTGCCCTCGCCTGCCGCGGGCTTGTCGGCGGCATCGTCGAGGGGCTTGTTGATTTCGCGCTTGGCTTCTTCAACGCCTTGCTTGAAGCTGTGCACGCCTTTGCCCAAGCCGCGCATCAGTTCGGGAATTTTCTTACCGCCGAAGAGCAGGAGCACCACCAGCAGAATTATGATCCATTCCCAGCCGCGGAGATTGCCGAGAAATACAGGAATTGTTGCGAGTATAGTCATATCGATAATTTTAGGTGTAAAGTTACGCACTTTTCGCGAAAAGTGCGTAACTTTGCAGTCTAAAAGATAACCAATTAAACAATTTTCACATGATTGCATACGTATTTCCCGGCCAGGGTGCCCAGTTTGTGGGCATGGGCAAGGACCTTTACGACAACGACGCTCAGGCCCGCGAGCTTTTCGAGCAGGCCAACGATATACTGGGTTTCCGCATCACCGACCTGATGCATGCCGGCACCGACGAAGACCTTCGCCAGACCAAGGTGACCCAGCCCGCCATCTTCATCCACTCCGTTCTGCTGGCCAAGAGCCTGGGCAGCGAATTCCGCCCCGACATGGTGGCCGGCCACTCACTCGGAGAATTTTCAGCTCTCGTGGCTGCCGAGGCCATGAGCTTTGCCGACGGCCTCAAGCTGGTTTCGGCCCGCGCCCAGGCCATGCAGCGCGCATGCGAGCTGAAGCCCAGCACCATGGCTGCCGTGCTCGCCCTGCCCGATGAAAAGGTAGAGGAAATTTGCGCCGAAGTGCCCGGCGTGGTTGTGTGCGCCAACTACAACTGCCCCGGCCAGCTCGTGATCTCCGGCGAAATCGAAGCCATCGATGCCGCCTGCGAAAAACTGCTGGCAGCCGGTGCCAAGCGCGCCCTCAAGCTCAAGGTGGGCGGCGCCTTCCACTCGCCCTGCATGGAGCCCGCCCGCGCCGAACTGGCCGAGGCTATCGCTGCCACCGAAATCCACAAGCCCATCTGCCCCGTGTTCCAGAACGTGGACGCACTGCCCCACACCGACCCCGCCGAAATCAAGGCCAACCTGATAGCCCAGCTCACCGCCCCCGTGCGCTGGACCCAGACCGTGCGCAACATGATTGCCGCCGGTGCCACCGAGTTTATCGAACTCGGTCCGGGCAAGGTGCTTCAGGGCCTCGTGGCCAAGATCGACCGCAACGTTGCCGTCAGCGGCAAGCAGTAAGCACCGGTCTGACAATAACACACCAAGGCCCCGGCACTCTTCGTGCCGGGGCCTGCTTTTTTCACCGCCTCTCACAAAAAAAGCGAGTCCGGCAATTTCGGAGAATCGCCGGACCCTGAGCACATTTATATTGTTTCACTTATTACTTTCTTTCGCCGTCTTTCATCTTGCGGTGGTGGCGCATGAGCTGCTGCGTGAACTTGCGCTCGGCAGCCCTCAGCTGCAACAGCTGCTTGGGCTTGAGCACCTGGCGGAATTTCTCGAAGTAGCTCTGCTCGATTTCGCCCTCGGTGTATTTCTGCGAGTAGGCGGCGCGGGCGGCAGCCTCAATCTCCACATCGGAGGCGGAGGGATTGTCGGCCACCTTGCGCTCGAGCTCGCGGGTATCGTTGGCCACGCGGTCCACGGCATCATCCATTTCGTCGTATAGCGCGAAAAACTCCTGCTGCTGCTCGCGTGTGAGCGAGAGCTCCTTTGCCAGAAATTCATGCTTGTAGTTGCGCATCTCGGCGCGGAAACGCTGGCGGTCGGCCTCGCTGAAAGGCCGGGGCTGAGCCACTGCCGTTACAGCCGTGGCTGCCAAAAGAATTGCGAATACAACGGAAATGAAATGTTTCATACTTTATTCGGTTACGTCGTCATGGTCCAGTTCCAGCATGGAGGGGTCGAAGCCGTCTTCCATCATCTGGTCCATTATATCGCGGTCGCTCAGGTCGTCGACCACATAGGTATTCATAAAATCGTCGCTCGCCAGAGCTTCGGCCATCACGGGATTCTTCTCCATGGGTGCGAGCCGGCTGTCGCCTGCCACGGTGGTGAACATCTTGAGCATGCACCACACTCCGGCAAACATCGCGGCCATGTACACATAGGGCCTCACGCGCCCCCACAGCGTGCGGGGAGCGGCCACGGCGTTCATGGCGGCAAGCTCCGGACGCTCCGGCAGGGCCTCGGCCATGCGGCGGGCGAAGCTGTCGAAATAGCCATCGGGCACCGTGGTGCCGTCGCGACGGGCTATTGTCTTGAGTATGTCGTTGTTTTCTTTCATGCTTTCAGGAGAGATTCGTTACATTGATTTGACTGAACGGACACATCAAAGTTTAATCTTCTTCGGAAAAAAATTGCTCGATTTTTTTCACCGCGAGGTGATACGACGCCTTGAGGGCTCCCACGCTGGTGCCCAGCACCTCGGAGATGTCGTCGTAGCGCATCTCGTCGTAGTAGCGCATATTGAACACAATGCGCTGTTTCTCAGGCAGCATGGTTATTGCCTTGCGCAGCTTGCGGGCCAGCTCGTCGCCGTCGATATCGGTGTCGGCCTCGATGGTGTTGATGAGAGCTGCCTCCTGCTCGTCGAGCGACATTCCGCGCCTCTTGCGCTCGCGCTCGAGATGCGAGAGGGTCTCGTTCGTGGCTATCTTGTACAGCCATGTGCCCAGGCGCGCGTCGCCGCGGAAATGCTCGATATTGCTCCAGGCCTTCATGAAGGTGTTCTGCAGCAGGTCGTCGGCATCGTCGTGGCTCTGCACCATGCGGCGTATCTGGCGATACAGGGGTTCGGAATATTGGGCTATGACCTCTGTGAAGGCGTCGCGCACGGTGGCCGGGTTGCGCAGGCGCTCAACCAGTGCGGGATTGTCTTGCGATATTGAGGTCATATTGGAGTATTTTTAGCTTTTTCTGTTCAAAATTACAAATAAATTCCGAATAAGCGGCCACTTCGCGCCCGGCTTTAAGATTATTTGTGAAAAAAGCAGTATCTTTGACGTCTGAATGAACCGACTTATCTTCACATTTCTGATATTGTGCGCGTGCGGGAGCGTGGCAGTCGCCGCTCCGGCCGACAGTACGCGCCACCGCACCCTGCGCGCCGTCGAGGTGATGGGCGTGAAGCAGGACGCCACCTCGAGGGCTTCGATGAACTCCGTGACGCAGGCCGGAGCCACTGAGCTGCGCCGACTGGGCATCTCGTCGGCCAAGGGTCTGAGCGAGATAGCGCCCAATTTCTTCATACCTGACTATGGCTCGCGCATGACATCGTCCATCTACGTGCGCGGCCTGGGCTCGCGCATGGACCAGCCCGTAGTGGGCCTCAGCGTCGACGGCGTGCCCTACCTCAACAAAGACAACTACGACTTCGACATCGACAACATCGAGCGCATGGAAGTGTGGCGCGGAGCGCAATCGGTGCTCAACGGCCGCAATGCCATGGCCGGACAGATCAACATCTACACCCGTTCGCCCTGGAGCGGTCCTGCCGTGAGCGCCGTGGCGGGCTACGGCCGCGGCAACACCGTGAAGCTTGGCGTGACGGCGCGGCGGCGCCTGGGCAACACCGTGGCTTCAAGCCTGAGCGCCTATATGCGCCGAAGCGACGGCTTCTACACCAACGAGGCCACGGGCGAGAAAATCGACTTTGAGAAACAAGGTTCCCTGCGCTGGAAGACGTCATGGCGCCCTCGCGGCCATGTGTCGGTGGTCAACACGGCCGCTTTCTCGATGCTGCGCCAGGGAGGCTACCCCTACCAGGAAATAGCCACCGGCATGATAGCCCGCAACGACACATGTTTCTACCGGCGCACCACCTGGAGCGACGGCCTCACGATGTCGTGGGCCGGGCGCCGCATCGTGGCCACGTCGCTCACGTCGGTGCAGTATCTCGACGACAACATGACCCTCGACCAGGATTTCACCCGGGCCGACCTCTTCACCCTGACGCAGCGCCGCCGCGAGTGGGGCTTCACCCAGGACCTCTTCACGCGCGGCTCGCGCGGCAGCTATTCGTGGCTGGGGGGCGTGTTCGGCTTCTACCGCCCCTCGCGCATGGACGCGCCCGTCGACTTCAAGGACCAGGGTATCGCCGACCTCATCGAAAGCCACCGCAACGAGGCAAACCCCTACTATCCCATCGAATGGGATACCCGCCGGTTCACCCTCGGCAGCGATTTCCATGCCGCCAACGGCGGCTTCGCACTCTACCACGAGAGCCGATGGACCCACGGCCGATGGACAGTGGAGGGAGCCCTGCGCTACGACTTCGAGCACGCCGCACTCGACTGGCACAGCGAGTGCGCCACAGGCTACAGCACCATGCACGTGCTGCCCGACGGCACCCGCGAGCTCTATCGCCATAACCCCATCGAAATCAACGAGCGGGGCCACATGTCGCAATCGTTCAGCGAGTTGCTGCCCAAGGTGGCCGTGAGCTACTCGCTGGGCACCACCGGCAACATCTTCGCCAACGTAGCCAAGGGCTACAAGGCCGGCGGCTACAACGTGCAGATGTTCAGCGACGTACTGCAGCAGAAGCTCATGCGCATGATGGGTTTCGGCATGGCCTACGACCCCGACGAGGTCGTGAGCTATCGTCCCGAAACCAGCTGGAGCTACGAACTGGGCGCACATCTCTCCGGAGCTCGTTGGACAGCCTCGGCCACGGCATTCTATATCGATACCCGCGACCGGCAGCTCACAACCTTCCCGGCCGGCACCACCACAGGCCGCATCATGACCAATGCCGCACGTGCGCGCAGCCTGGGCGTGGAGCTGAGCGGCACATGGCGCCCCACCGAGCGGTTTACGGCCATGGCTTCCTACGGCTATACCGATGCCGTATTTCTCTCCTATGAGAGCGGCGGCGTGAGCTACCGCGGCAAACGGCTGCCCTACGCCCCGCAGCACACCCTCTTTGCCTCGGCAGAATGGACTCTGCCTGTATCCATTGCCGGCGCCACCATCAATGCCGGTGCCGATCTCCGTGGCGCAGGCCCCATCTACTGGGACGACGCCAACACGGAGCGCCAGCGCTTCTACGCCACCCTGGGCGCCCACATCACCGTGGCACGCGACGAGCACTGGTCGCTGCGCCTCTGGGGCGAGAACATCACAGACTCGCGCTACGCCACCTTCTACTTCGTGAGCGTGGGCCGGGCCTTCCTCCAGCAGGCGCGTCCTTGGCAGGCCGGCGCAACCCTGCGGGTATTCTTTAACTAATTTTGTGTTGCGAGTGCCACTGAAATACACTATTTTTGCACCCGATTAACAAAACTCTATTATATAATAATGAAAAGCAAAATCCTCCTCGCAGGCATGGCCGCAGCCGCCACGCTGCTCATGGGCTCCTGCATAAACAACGATCCTCAGGACACTATCGCCACCGAAAATCTCAACAGTGCCCTGATTTTCTCCGTAGACAACACCACGGGCCAGATGTCGGCCCTCGGTAGCACCAGCGCATCGTTCGAGACCAACTACACCCAGCTCACCCAGGCCGTGGTGGTCAACAACCTCAAGCTCGCCGACGGCACCACCCTGCCCTCGGCCAAGTTCAACGACCTCAAGCCCCAGAACAACACCACCGGCTGGACCATCTCCACGGCAGCCACCGTTACGCCCCAGGTGGAAGGCTTCCCCGAGAGCATGGTGCCCGAATTCCGCAACGTGCGTCTCGCAAGTATCAACCACACAGCCGAGCTCAACGGCCAGAACGTCCTTGGCTCCGAGCGCTCCGTGACGATGACCACCGGCACCCAGACCATCTTCCTGTGCTGCAGCCAGGCTTGGAGCACAGGCGTGACGAAGGTTCGCGCGAAGGAAGACCCCACTGCCGAGACTTTTGAATCTACCAACTCCATCTACCTCATCAGCGTGGACCCCGCCAAGTCCACCGCCACCATCCAGGTATATCGCGCCGTGTTCGCTCCCGCCATGGCCAACCTGGGCCTCGACATCGAGTTCCGCGACCTCCCCGTGGCCACCGATCCCGCCGGCCGCATCCACATCGACCGCACGGAAACATTCGACCCCTACTACGACAACGCTCCCAATCCCGCTTTCCCCATCTCCAACCTGAGTTGCACATGGGATCCCGCAAGCGGCATCAACATTGCCTTCGACTGCGACGCCAAGGGCGGCTGCTACCACGTGAGCGCCGACATGCCCTTCAACTACGGCATCAACTCGGGCAACTGATAGAGCAGAAGCAAAAAAACATAACAATCCGCTGCAACTTCAAAATTGCAGCGGATTTTTTTGCATAATATCATAAAAATCACTACCTTTGCCCTCGGTTTTTCGCAACCTCTGGCCAGGACAAGCAGCCGGCGAATGTTGCGAGTAATGTTAACATTATAATTATCAATACAATGGACCTGATTAAAATTGCCGAAGAAGCATTTGCTACCGGCAAGCAGCATCCCGAATTCGGCCCCGGCGACACCATCACCGTGGCTTATCGCATCAAGGAAGGCAACAAAGAGCGTATCCAGCAGTACCGTGGCGTAGTCATCCGCATTTCCGGCGAAGGCAACAAGAAGCGCTTCACCGTGCGCAAGATGAGCGACAACATCGGTGTTGAGCGTATCTTCCCCATCGAGTCGCCCTTTATCGACAGCATCACCGTGAACAAGTACGGCAAGGTGCGTCGCGCCAAACTCTACTACCTCCGCAACCTCACCGGCAAGAAAGCCCGCATCAAAGAGCGTCGCGTAGTGAAGTAAACCTTCCCCCGCAACAAACCATAAAAGCGCAACCCCGCTGCAGCGACGGTTGCGCTTTTATTTTACAATAACGGGGCCAGCTTTCAGCGTATTAGCTTTGTATATGGGAAAAATCGCGCAAAGGCGCAGAGGAATGTATATAACAAACTTCAAATCACGCATATAGGGTATTTCTTAAAGAAGACGATTAAAAAGTACGCCTATCAAAAAGCGTCCGCCACCTCATAGGCGTAATACAAGCGACGCACCGGAGAGCGCGTTCTTTCTCAATTGGCTGAACATTTACCCTTAGACTTTAATTTCATAATAACACTAAAAGGATGCGGAAAAACAGATTATATTTGCATATTTATAACTAATTAGTTATCTTTGCGCAATGATGAGTTAATTACCCACAAATAAATACATTCGCACTATATACAGGACACAAGAATTCATGTCCTTTTATAATGGGCTTCCTCCAAAAGTACGGGTTAAATTTCAATACGTTATGAATGTAATTGCAACCATCTATAACGTTTCAAACAAATTCGTAAAGCATCTTGAAAATACCGACCTATATGAGATGAGAATTTCCGTGGGTTCTAACGAATACCGCAACATTCTCTTTTCAATAGACCACGACAATATTATTGAAGCAAGTAAAATTGTGCTGCTTAATGGTTTTATTAAAAAGGACAAAAAAGATTATAAAAAGCAGATTGAATAAGCAAAATCAATTCTTGAAGGATTAGAATTATGAAAAAGATAAAAAACATAAAGACAGAGGGGCTTACAACTTTTAATGAAGAGCTTGATGATATGTACGGTGCATGCGGCTCGCCCACCCGCCAGCAGTTCGATGAGGAATCAATTGCTTGGTTTTATGGGAATATGCTCCGCGACCGTCGTAAAGAGCTGCATCTTACCCAAAAACAATTAGCTGAAAAAATTGGACGCGAACAGAGTTATATTGCCCGTGTAGAAAGCGGTAAAGCAGACATTCAGCTATCCAGTTTTTTTCGCATAACTACAATTCTGGGCATACAATTCGTGCCCAGATTTATGACTGAACTTTCTTAGAATACAAAAGCAAAGAAGGCAGGCGCGGGGCGCCTGCCTTCTTTGTTTTTTTGTAGGAGGAATCAGTCTTCGAATTCAACGAGGAGGGCGTCGGTGCCCACGACGTCGCCGGGCTTCACGAAGATGCGCTTCACGGTGGCTTCACGGTCGGCGGTCACGTCGTTTTCCATCTTCATGGCTTCGTACACGAGCAGGACGGTCTTCTTGTCCACCTTCTGCCCGGGCTTCACGTTCACCTCGATTACGCGGCCACCCATGGGTGCGGAAATCGTGGGACCGGTCACGGGCTCCTGCGGAGCTTCTTCCACAACGGGCTCGGCAGCTTTGGCTGCTGCCACGGTTGCTTCATGGGCCTCGGTGCGACGCTTGGTGAGGTAAGGCTTGGCCACATTGGGCAGCAGCTCGAGCAGCAGTTCCTCCTCGCGGTTGCCGGCGAGTTTCACGCCACCAAGCTCGGCGAGTTCGGGATTCTCCGGCTTCTTGTAGGAGCTAACGTCGTAGGGCTTCTCTACGGGCGAACCGGTGATTTTCTCACGGAAAGCGGGGTCGATTGCCACGGGGGTGTGACCATATTCGCCCTTCACCAGAGAGATGAATTCGTTGCTCTTGGTGGTGTAGTCGGGCTTGCCGTTGCGGCGGTCGATGGCCACCATCACTGCCTGCGAACCCACAATCTGGCTTGTGGGGGTAACCAGGGGCACCAGACCGGCGTCGCGGCGCACCATGGGAATAAGGCGCATGGCATCGTCGAGCAGGTCGTCGGCCTTCAGTGCCTTGAGCTGGGCCACCATGTTGGAATACATGCCGCCGGGCACCTCTGCCTCTTTCACAAGTTCGTTGGGCTTGGGGAAACCGAAATACTGCTCGATGGCATGGCAGGCGGCAAGCAAGGCATCTTCGTCGCCGGCCTTGGCAGCTGCAACGGCCTTGTCGACCTGGGCTTCCACCTCGGCGGGCAGCGTATCCTTCAGCGGATCGAAGGGACGCGGCATCTTGTCTTTGTTGAGGTCGAACGCGGCGAGCGAGTGGCGGGCCTCGAGCAGCTGGTCGCGGATAGCGCCCACGGCCTCCATGTTCACGTCTATCTCCACATCAAGCTTCTTGGCAAAGAGATAGACCAGCTCGATGGCCGGAGCGGCAGAACCGCCGCCGAACCACCAGATGTTGGTGTCGAGAATGTCCACGCCGTTCAGGATGGCCATGATGCCGGAGGCCAGACCGTAGCCGGGCGTGCAGTGGGTGTGGAAGTCCACGTCCACCTTCAGGGCGCTCTTGAGCTTGGAGATGATGGATGCGGCACGCAACGGGTTCACCAGACCGGCCATATCCTTGAGGGTGATAATTTTAGCACCGAGAGCTTCCATTTCCTTGGCCTTCTCCACGAAGTACTCGTCGGTGAATATCTTCTCGGGTTCCTGGGGCTTTTTGCCGAAGAGGCGGGCGAAAAATCCGGGCTGGGGCAGCGAAGCGGGGTCTACCTTGGGGTCGACGGTGTAGCACACGGCACCGTCGGCGATGCCGCCCAGCTCGTTGATCAGACGGATGCTCTCCTTGACGTTGTCGATGTCGTTGAGAGCGTCGAAGATACGCATCACGTTGAGGCCGTTGTCGATAGCCTCTTTATAGAAACCTTCCAGAACGTAGTCGGGATAGGGCTTGTAGCCGAAAAGGTTGCGGCCGCGCGAGAGAGCCGAGAGCAGAGATTTACCCTTCATGGCCTTGGAGCAGGCGCGAAGACGGTCCCAGGGCGACTCATCGAGATAGCGCATCACCGAGTCGGGCACGGCACCGCCCCACACTTCCATGATATAGAAGCCGGCGTTTTCGTAGAGAGGCAGAAGTTTGTCAATCTCCTTTTGGCTCAGTCGAGTAGCGAAGAGCGATTGCTGACCGTCGCGCAGCGTGAGGTCGCGGATTTTGAGTTTTCGCATAGGGCTATGTTTTTATGACTAATGATGATGCAAATGTATAATAAAGTTTTGAATTACGGAAATTTTTCCGTAATAAATCTTTTGACATTATTTCAGGAGCTTCACGAGCAGCAGTAGGGCCTCGGTGGCGGCGCGGGCGATCACGCGGGCGCGGTTGCCGGGCAGATGCAGCAGGCGGGTCTCCACTCTGTCGGGCGTGGCGGCGGCTATCCACACTGTGCCCACGGGCTTTTCGGGCGTACCTCCTCCGGGGCCGGCTACGCCGCTCGTGGCCACCGCGCAGTCGCAGCCCAGGGCCCGTCGCGCTCCGCTCGCCATCTGCGTCACCACCTCGCGGCTCACGGCTCCGTGTTCGTCGAGGGTCGCGGCGCCCACGTCGAGCAGGTTCTGCTTCACGGAATTGGCATAGCTCACCACAGTGCCGAGGTAGACGTCGGAACACCCGGCCACAGCCGTGATACGCGAGGCTATCGTGCCTCCGGTGCAGCTTTCGGCGCTACCCAGCGTGAATCCCGAGCGACGGCACGCATCTATGGCTATCTCGGCGGCCGAGGCATCGCCATCGTATATCAGGTGCTCGCCAATGGCAGCCTTGAGGCACCCTATCGCCTGCTCCATCATGGCGTCGAGAGCTGTGGCATCGGAGCCGCGGCCGTCGAGCCGCAGCCTTATCAGGCCGGGAGTGGGCAGATAGGCCAGATGCAGTTGCTGCGGCAGTGCGTCCTCAACCTCGGCCAGGCGCTGGGCAAGGGCAGATTCGGTGATTCCTCCCACCATCAGGCATCTGTGGCGCAAATGTTCGTCGCTGCCGAAAAAGCGCGCTACACGCGCGGCCACCTCGGGCAGCATGCCCTCTGTTTCGAAAGGCACGCCGGGCATCGACACCACTACGCGGCCGTCGCGCTCAAACCACATTATGGGCGCTGTGCCCAGGCGGTTCTGTATCACGCTGCACGACTGCGGCACGTCGGCCTGCGCGGCCGTGAGCTCGTTCATCTCGAGCCCGCGCAGGGCAAACACCCGGCGGATATTGGCCGTGACGGCTTCGTCGCGCACCATTGGGCCTCCGAACATGTCGCAAAGCACCCGCTTGGTGATGTCGTCTTTGGTGGGGCCGAGGCCGCCCGTGCAGATAACCAGCTGCGACACAGCCAGAGCATCGCCGATAGCTGCGGCAATGGCGCAGGCATCGTCGGGCACGGTGCGCACACCGGCTATTTCCCAACCCATGGGACCGAATGTGCGGGCAATGGCTCCGGAATTCGTGTCGGTCACCTGACCGATGAGAATTTCGTCACCTATAATAATAATGGTAAGTTTCATCATACCGTGACTCTTGCAAATGGCACTGCATCGTAGCTGCAGAACTCCCCGTCAAGATACTTGAAATAGCCGGCTATGGCCACCATGGCGGCATTGTCGGTGGTGAATGCCCGCTCGGGGATGAAAGCCGTGAGGCCATGACGGCGGCAATATTCGGCTACTGCAGCGCGCACGCCGCTGTTGGCCGAAACACCGCCGCCTATGGCCACGGTGCGCACGCCGGTCATCTTCACGGCTTTGTCGAGCTTGTCGAGCAGGATATCAATGATAGTGGCCTGCAGCGATGCGGCCAGGTGGGTCTTGTTTTTCTCAATAAAATCGGGGTCGGATGCCACGGCGTCGCGCAGCGTGTAGAGGAACGACGTCTTGAGGCCGCTGAAGCTGTAGTCGAGGCCGGGGATACGCGGCCGGGCGAAGCGGAAACGCGCCGGGTCGCCCTCGGCTGCAAGGCGGTCGATGTGCGGGCCTCCCGGATATGGCAGTCCCATCACTTTTGCACATTTGTCGAAGGCCTCGCCGGCAGCATCGTCGATGGTCTGGCCCAGCACCTCCATGTCGTTGTAGTTCTTCACGAGAATGAGCTGCGAATTTCCGCCGGAAACCAAAAGGCAAAGGAAGGGAAATTCCGGCACGGTGTCGTCCGGCTCGCGGCGCACGAAGTGGCTCAGCACATGGCCGTGCAGATGATTCACGTCCACCATGGGCACGCGCAGGCCCAGCGACAGTCCCTTGGCAAAGCTGGTGCCCACGAGCAGCGAGCCCAGCAGGCCGGGCCCGCGCGTGAAGGCTATGGCCGACAGCTCGTGCTTGTCAATGCCTGCGCGCTTCAGGGCTGTGTCCACCACGGGCACGATATTCTGCTGATGGGCACGCGATGCCAGCTCCGGCACCACACCGCCGTATTCCTCGTGCACTTTCTGCGACGATATCACGTTGCTCAGCAGCAAGCCGTCGCGGATAACGGCCGCCGAGGTGTCGTCGCACGACGATTCTATGCCCAGAATCACAACCGGTTTGTCCATAGCCATCTTAAAAAGTGTAGCCTATGAGAGCGCTGATGGTGGCACCGGAGAAGTGCTTTATGAGCGTGTACTTGGCTTCGAGTCCCACCTTGAGGGTGCGCGTGCAGTGGAGCTCGAAACCGGCGCCAAGATTCAGGCCCAGCCGGCTGGCGCGGGTGCTCACATCGTCGAACGCAATGTCCGGCAAGCCATCGACAGGCAGCGACAGCGTGCGGTTCCACGATGAGTAATTAAGGCCGGCCAGCGGATAGAGGGCTGCTTTATCGTCGTGAAAATCGAGGGGCACCTGCAGGTTGAGGTCGACCGTGAAGGCATCCATGCCGCCATGCCTGAACACGCAACCTATTTCGGGAGCTATGCGCAGATGACTCAGGATGCTGTATTGGAAGAACAGGCCGGCAGCCACCGATTCGTTGGTGGTGATGTAGCCGGCTTTCGCTCCCACGCTTTTTTCGCGGGGATTGAACTGAGCGCAGGCTGCAGGAGCGGAGGCGGCCGCCATGATCAATGCCACAAGCGCGATTGCACAGATTCGTTTGATAGCTTTCATTATTTAGTGGTTTTGGATTGCAAAAATACTAAAAAAAACGGCACTGCGTGCATGTCTTTGCAAATCTTTCATTAACTTTGTGCCACAAAATCGAGATAAAATGAAAAGAATCAGTGCGCTGTTTGCCATTATATGCCTCTGCACCATCGCCGCTACGGCCCAGTTCCGCGCCGCAGGTGTGGCAGGCGCTACTTTCTCCGACCTGTCGTTCAACCAGAATATCGTTTCCGTAAAGGGCACCGTGGGCTATCAGGCCGGCGTGCTCGGCGAGCTCATGTTTCCGGGAATAGGTTTCGGCATCGACTTCGGCCTGCTCTACAACCAGGGCGGTGCCAAAGTGAACCTCGGCGAGAAAACGGTGTGGTCGAGCCTCGGCTACGGCAACCAGCGCCTCTATCTCCACTATGCCCAGATTCCCCTGCATCTGCGTTTCAAGTGGACTCGCATGAGCGGCCTCGAGGACTATGTAGCGCCGTTTGTCTATGGCGGCCCGGAGTTCAATATCCTGCTGGCCCACAACAAGTGCGACGCTTTCAAATATGCCGGCGGCTCGCTGGGCCTCACAGCTGGCCTGGGCTTCGAGATTATGCGCAACTGGCAGGTGTCCGGCTCCTATACCTGGGGCATGACCTACGCCGCCAAGACCGTGCTGCTCGACAACTTCACCGCGCAGAACCGCCAGTGGACCGTGCGCGTGGCCTACTTCTTCAAGCACTGAAAACGTTTATCACCTATACCGAGGGGGCTCGCAACTGCGGTGCCCCCTTGCTATTTTCCATCGCGCACGTCTTCCCACGCCGGCACCTCGCGTAGATAGCTGTAGCTTCCCGTCGCGTGGTCGTAGCGGCAGCAATAGTGGTGGAGGCCGTTGCTCACGATGAGATATCGGGCGCCCATCACCAGATTGTAGCGGGCTATCTGCGCGAAGACCTTTTCGGTGACCGCCACTTCGGGAGCCTTGTACTCCACGAGCACGGCTGGTAGGCCGTCGGTGCCGAACACCACCGTGTCGCACCGCCGCAGGGTGCCGTTGAGCCGCAGCCCGACCTCGTTGGCCGTGAGCGACGCCGGATAGTGCTTCTCGTCCAGGAGCCAGTGCACGAAATGCTGGCGCACCCACTCCTCGGGGGTGAGCGCCACGTATTTTCGCCTCAGCCGGTCGTAAATCTGCAACGAGCCATCGGGCCGGCGGCGCACTTGAGCGTCGTATTTCGGAAGATTCAGCTGCATTTCTTGTGCGGTTCGGAAATATTGCGTAAATTTACAAAATAATTCCGAAACGCAATGGCTGTAAAGAAAGCTTCCGACAATACATTCGCCTCCGTGGCACGCGAACTGGCCGCCGGGCACTATGCCCCGGTATACCTGCTGTGCGGCGAGGAGATGTACTATATCGACCGCTTGCTCAAGGCTTTCGATGCCGTGGTGCCGGAGCCCGACAAGGAATTCAACGAATATGTGCTCTACGGCGCACAGGTGGAGCCCCACACCGTGACCGACCTGTGCATGGGCGTGCCCATGATGGCCGCCCGGCAGCTTGTGGTGCTCAAGGAAGCCCAGGCCATGAAACCCTCGTGGCTGAACATGCTCGTGCCCTATGTGCTCGACCCCACACCCTCCACCGTGCTGGTCATAGCCATGCGCGGCGGCCGCAGCGCCGAGCTGGCCAAGGCCGTGAAGAAGGGCGGCGGCGTGGTGTTCGAGTCGCCCAAGATTCCCGACTACAAAGTGCAGGGCCCCGTGGCCGACATCATCGCGTCGCTGGGAATGCGCGGCGACGAGAAAGTCGTGAGCATGCTGTGCGACTTCATAGGCTCCGACCTCAGCCGCGTGCACAACGAGGTGGCCAAGCTGGCTGCCATCCTGGGCCCCGGAGCGCAGATCAAGCCGGCCGACATCGAGCGCAACATCGGCTACACCAAGGATTTCAACACCTTCGAACTCGTAGAGGCCGTGGCGGCCCGAAACGAGACACAGGCGTGGCGCATAGCTGCCTATTTCGACGCCAACCCCAAGGCTGCACCCCTTCCCCTGGTCGTGGCCCAGCTCTTCAACTTCTTCGCCGATGTGCTCATAGCCTGGTACACCCCGGGCGACCGCAGCGCCGACGGACTGATGAAAGCCATGAAACTCAGCTTTCCGGCGGCGCGCAAGGTGAGCCGCGCGCTGGGCCTCTACAACGCCCGCCAGGCCATAGAAATCATGGACGCCATCCGCAATTTCGACGCCATGAGCAAGGGCATAGGTTCGCGTCAGCTGCCCCCGGCTCTGTTCCGCGACCTGCTCTTCCGCATTTTTTCCGCCCCTGGCAGGCTGCCGGTGTGAAAACTTTTTGCCCCTCGGCGTGGTTATATTTTCATAGACATTCACGCCTTATGCACAGACAACACGTTTCTCAACTATTCATTATGGGTGCCATGCTGTTCCTGGCTGCCATGCCGGCCGGGGCCGCGGGAAAAGGCACTATCCTGCGTTCGCTGCCGCACGCATGGAGCTACAACGGCGACACCGAGCAGACTCTCCCCTCGCTCGACACCTGGTGGAGCGACTTCAACGATCCTGCGCTCGACTCGCTCATAGCCATGGGCGAAAGCAACAATTTCGACGTAGCGATAGCTGCGCGCCGCGTGGAGCAGGCCCGGCAGGCCGTGCGCTCGGCGCGCTCGGGCTACTATCCCACGGTCAGCGCCGTGGCCGGATGGCAGCGTTCGCGTTCCGGAGGCGCCATTGCCGGCGGCTACAATCTGGGCGTACAGGCTTCGTGGGAACCGGACATCTTCGGAAAGGTGGCTGCAAAGGTGAAACAGAGCGGCCACAGCTACAACGCCACCAAGGCCGAATATACGGGCGCCATGGTGTCGGTGTGCGCGCAGATAGCCTCGGCCTATTTCGACCTGCGCATGGCCCAGCAGCAGCAAGCTGTGGCCACCGAGCACATAGCCGGCCAGCAAAACGTGGTGGACATCACTAACGCACGCCACGAAGCCGGCCTTGCATCGGCCCTCGACGTGGCCCAGGCGCGCACCGTGCTGCTGGCCACCCAGGCCTCGCTGCCGCTGCTCGACACCCAGATACGCAACGACATCAACACCATAGCCACCCTGTGCGGCGTGTATGCGGCCGACATCGAGCCCATCATCACCCCCGGCAACGGCACAATGCCCGAGTGCAACCGCATCGTGGCCACGGGCGTACCGGCACAGCTGCTGCGACGCCGCCCCGACATCGTCGAGGCCGAGGAACTGGTAAGGGCCTCGGCCGACGCCCTGGGCATCGCACGCAAGGACTATCTCCCCACCCTTGCCATCACCGGTACCCTGGGAACTGCCGCCGAGCGGCCCGGCGACCTTTTCACCGGCAATTCCGTCACATGGTCGGTGGCTCCCACCCTGTCGTGGACGGTTTTCGACGGCATGGCGCGCCGCGCGGGCGTGGTATCGGCCCGCGAGGCCATGGAGGAGCAGGTGGCCAACTACAACGCCACCGTGCACCAGGCCGTGCAGGAGGTGGAAAACGCCATCACCACCTACTCCAACGACCTGAAACGCATAGCCACCCTCAACGAGGTGGTGCAGCAGAGCAGCCTCGCCCTCAGGCTCTCCGTCAACCAGTACAAGCAGGGCCTGTCGTCGTTCACCAATGTGGTGGACGCCCAGATGAACTATCTTGAATATACAAACTCCCTCGTCAGTGCCCGCGGCGACGCTCTGGTTTCGCTCGCAACGCTCTATCGCGCCATGGGCGGCGGCGTAAACATGTAATTACTATGAAGACAGCATGTATCATGGCCGCCACAGCGGTTCTATTCGCCGCCACAGCTTGCGGCAACAAGGCAAATCACTCCCGCACCGCGGCCGTGCCCGACATCGAGGTGTCGCCCGTGGTGGTCGACTCCGTCACCCTCCACAAGAGTTTTCCGGGCACGCTCAGCGCCGACGCCAGCGTCCAGGTGGTGGCACGCGTCAACGGCAACCTCACGGGCAAGTTCTACAACTCCGGCGACCTCGTGAAGAAAGGCCAGACGCTCTTCACCATCGAGAGCACAACGTATCTCGACGCCGTGGAGCAGGCCGACGCCGCCCTTGCCACGGCCCGCAGCAACTTCGACTACGCCACGCGCCGCCGCGCCGCCATGGAGAAAGCCTATGCCAGCGATGCCGTATCGGAGATGGAGCTGGAGCAAAGCCGCAGCGACGAGCGCCAGGCGGCGGCCTCGGTCAAGAGCGCCGAAGCGGCCCTGAGCACCGCCCGCATGAATCTGAGCTACTGCACCATCAAGGCTCCCATCGACGGACGCGCCGGCGACAACACCCTCTCCGTGGGCAACTACATCAGCGGCGCGGGTGCTCCCGTGGTGCTGTGCGAGATCTACGACAACCGCAACGTCTCGGCATCCTTCGCCGTCGAGAACGTGTCGCTGGTGGCCGACGTGAACAAAGCCCTCGAAAAGGACCGCGACAACATCCCCGTGTCGTTCGGGCAGCCGGTGGGACACAGCTATGTGGCATCGCTGTCGTATGTGGCGCCCGACATGAACACATCCACCGGCACGCTGCAGATAAAGGCCAAGATTGCCAACCCCTACGACGAGCTGCGCCCGGGCATGTACGTGAACGTTTCGCTCCCCACGGGTGTCGACCCCCACGCCATCCTGGTGCGCGACGCGTCGCTCTCCACCGACCAGCTGGGCAAATTCCTCTACACCGTCAACGACTCCAACAAGGTGGTGTACACGCCCGTAGAGACGGGCGAACTCGTGGGCGACAGCCTGCGCATCATCACCTCCGGCCTCAAGCCCGGCGACCGCTACGTCACCTCGGCCATGCTCAAGGTGCGCGACGGCATGACCATCAATCCCGTAGTTAAAAAGTAGGCCTATGTTCTCCAGGTTTTTCATCGAGCGCCCCATCTTTTCGATAGTGCTGGCCGTGGTGATGCTGCTGGCGGGCTGCCTCACCATCTCCACGCTGCCTGTGGCGCAGTATCCCGACATCACCCCGCCCACGGTGCGCATCTCCGCCACATATCCCGGCGCCGACGCCGAGACCGTGGCCAAGACCATAGCCGTGCCCATCGAGCAGCAGGTCAACGGCGTGGAAGACATGATGTACATGAGCTCCACCTGCGGCTCCGACGGTAGCTACGGACTCACCCTCACATTCAAGAACGGCACCGACCTCAACGAGGCTGCCGTGAAGGTGCAGAACCGCGTGGCGCAGGCCGACCCCCAGCTCCCGGCAGCCGTCAAGGAGCAGGGCGTGAGCGTCATGTCGGAGTCGTCGAACATCATTCTTTTCGCGGCTCTCGAGAGCGACGACCCCGAGCGCTACGACGCGCTGTATCTCACCAACTACGCCAATATCAACATCACCGACGCCCTGTCGCGCGTCGAGGGCGTGGGCGGCGTGGGTGCCTTCGGCGGCGGCCAGTACAGTATGCGCGTGTGGCTCGACCCGGAGAAAATGCAGGTGCGCGGCATCACACCGGCCGATGTCTCCGCAGCCATCGAGTCGCAGAACATGCAGGTATCGGCAGGCTCCGTGGGCACCTCGCCCACTCCCGCCGGACAGGCCTTTGAATACACCATCACCACGCAGGGACGCCTCGCTCAGCCGGTAGAGTTTTCCAACATCGTGCTGCGCACCGATCCCGACGGCGGCCTCCTGCGCCTGAGCGACATAGCCCGTGTGGAACTGGGCAGCCAGACCTATTCGCAGGTGGCGCGCGTAGACGGCGGCCAGGCGGCCCTCATCGGCATCTACCAGCTGCCGGGAGCCAACGCTCTCGACGTGGTCAAGGGCGTGGAGAAGAAGCTCGACGAGCTCTCGCAATACTTCCCGGAGGGCGTGCACTACCGCGTGCTTCTCAACTCCACGCAGTTTGTCACGGCATCCATCGACGACCTTCTCGTGACGTTGCTGGAAACCACCCTCATCGTGATGATCGTGATTCTGCTCTTCCTCCAGAGCTGGCGCGCCGTCATCATCCCCATGCTCACCATCCCGGTGTCGCTCATCGCCACCTTCGCCGTAATGAAGGTGCTGGGATTCAGCATCAACACCCTCACCCTCTTCGGCCTTGTGCTGGCCGTGGCCATCGTGGTGGACGACGCCATCGTGGTGGTCGAAGACTGCTCGCGACTTCTCGACCAGGGCAAGCTCAACCCGCGCCAGGCTGCTGAAAAAGCCATGGACGAGCTTCAGGGGCCGGTCATCGGCGAGGTGCTGGTGCTCCTCTCGGTGTTCCTGCCCACGGCCCTCGTGAGCGGTATCACCGGCGAGCTCTACAAGCAGTTTGCCCTCACCATCGCCATCAGCACGGCCTTCTCGGGTTTCAATGCCCTCACCTTCACGCCGGCCATGTGTGCCCTCTTCCTCAAGCCGGCGCCCAAGAATCCGCGCTTCTTCCTGTTCCGCTGGTGGAACCGCGGCAATGAGGCGGCCACGAACACCTACATGAAGGCCGTGGGCACTTTCGTGCGTCGCCCGTGGGTGGCCATCGCCATCTACTTCCTGCTCACTGGCGCAGCCTTCTGGGGCTACATGCGCTGGCCCACCTCCTACATCCCCCGGGAAGACATGGGCTATTGCATCGCCTCGGTGGAGCTCCCCACGGGCTCGGCCCTCGACCGCACCGACCGCGTGGTGGCGCAACTCACTGACAGCGTCCTGGCCATCCCGGAGGTCGACAACGTCATAGGCATCGCCGGACAGAGCTTCCTGGGCGGCGGCTCGGGCGGCAACATGGGTTCGCTATTCATCGTGCTCAAGCCCTGGAACGAACGCCGCGGCAAAGGCCAGGGCGTCGACGATGTCATCGCCCGCATCGAGGCGATAGGCAGCCGCATGCAGGAGCCTGTGGTCTTCGCCCTCAACCCGCCGGCCATCCCCGGTCTGGGCAACTCGTCGGGCCTGGAAATGCAGCTGCTCGACATCAACAACCACGGCGCGCAGGCCATGAAGCAGGCAATCGACGACATCATACGCACTGCCGCCGACGACAGCCGCATCGCGTCCGTCACCTCGCTCTATGAGGGCGCCATCCCGCAGTTCACCCTCAAGATCGACCGCGACAAGGTGAAGTTCCGCGGCCTGCAGATGACCGATGTCTACTCCACCCTCTCGGCCTTCATGGGCGGCAACTACGTCAACGACTTCGTAGAGTTCGGCCGCGTCTACCAGGTCACCGTCCAGGGCGATAGCGAGGCCCGCAGCCGCATCGCCGACGTGCTCTCCCTGAGCGTGCGCAACAACGCCGGCGACATGGTGCCCTTCAGCGTCTTCACCACCATCGAGCCCACCATGGGGTCGTCGTCGGTGAGCCGCTACAACATGTATGAGACCGCGTCGCTCACGGCCATGCCTGCCCATGGCGTGAGCTCTTCCGAGGCCATCCAGGCCATGAGGGAAATCATCGACGAAGCCGTGGGCACCAACTATTCCTACGCCTGGACCGGCGAGGCCTATCAGGAGACACAGTCGGGCACCACCGTAACCTTCGTGCTCATCCTCGCCGTAGTCATCACCTTGCTCGTGCTCGCCGCCCAGTACGAAAGCCTCACCGACCCGGTTGCCGTGGTCATAGCCATGCCCACGGCCATCCTGGGCGCCATCATCGGCTGCATCTTCATGGACCAGAGCATCAGCATCTACACGCAGATAGGCATCATCCTGCTGCTCGGACTATCGGCCAAAAACGCCATTCTCATCGTGGAGTATGCCCGCGACTACCGCGCAGCCGGCCAGGACATACGCACCGCCGCCATGGATGCCGGCCGCGTGCGCTTCCGCCCCATCATGATGACGGCCCTCGCCTTCGTCTTCGGCGTGATGCCCATGCTGTTCGCCACAGGCGCCGGCGCCGGCAGCCGCCTCGCCCTTGGCGCGGCCGTGGTGTTCGGCATGGCAGTCAACGCCATCGTGGGCACGCTCTTCGTCCCGAACTTCTGGGAGATACTCCAGAATTTCCGCGAAAAGCACCTCGACAAATTCTTCCACGGCAACAAAGGCCTCTCCTCCGACACCCCCGACACCCCCGGCTCCGTCTGACCCCCTACCCGCAAAACACCAACAGCCACAAGCTTGCGCCTGCGCGCCACTTGTGGCTGTTCTGTTTACCTGCAAGCAGCGACCGCCGCCACATATTTGTCGCTGAATATCGAAAAAATCGCGCAGAGTATCCCGAAATGGCGTTGCCCTTCATCTCAAATGGTAGAGAACGCCACGCCTATCTGATGAAAGGGCCGGAGGCCCGCTCTCCCAGACGCAATCAAATATTTGTTCTATAGTAGGCGCAGAGAGGCGCTAAGGCTTTGTTAAACAGCGCAGTAGGGACGCTTTTCAAAGCGTCCGCCCCATCAAGGACGCCCCGCCAGGCCGGCCCCGGATGGCCAGCGGCGTTAGCTGCGTTGGCGCCGCGTTTAGCGGCGCGCCGGTGTTAGCCTATGGCAAGTGCCGCGTTTAGCGGTGCGCAGCCATAGGTTCCGGCCGCCCCCTCCTCCCCCCCCTCGGGGGCCGCTCGCCGGATTATAAATGAATAGGCCGACGACCGCGGGGTGCGCTGCGCTTACCCCACGGCTATGGCTCGGGACGCGCTCCCCGGCGCGTCTTTGCCGGGCGCGCGCCAGAAAAACGAGAGGGAGGATTTTTGATTGGTATATAGCACTTTGCATGCAATTCTCCTAACCATATCCCACCAAAACCGCCCTCTCGCTTTTTGGCATCAACGCTTTATCTTGGCGCGTTCGGTAGCTGTAGCAGTTGTCAGTTCCAGCACATAAAGGCCGGGGGCCACAGGAAGAGCTGCAGCCACACCGGCTTTCACAGCCATACTTGCCACTTCGCGGCCGGCCATGTCGAAGACGCGCAGCGTGCCGTCCTCGGCGCTCGTGAAGACGCCATCGCTGTAGCTCCAATCAGCGCCCGTATCGGCCACCGTCTCCTCTATGCCCGTGTAGTTCCAGGGCTCGGTCACATCGTCGCTGAACGTCCACACCGTCTGCTCCTCAGGGTCGGTAACCCCCACAAGCATCAGACCCCACATCTGCATGATTGAAGCAATCTGATCCGTTTGCAGCCAAAAGAAAAAGCTGTCCCAATTATTATACGCAAACCCAACCCCTTCAACTGCCGAAAAGTAACCATAGCAAGTTGAATATAGTTTCTGCTCCATGCGTTCAATACCACAGCTTTTTACAGTGCTTATCTCCGTTAACTGCAAGTTAAGAACATCGGCATAGCTGTATGACTCACCCACCGCCATGGTCCAGTCATATATGAGCGCACCTTCAGCCGGCAATTCTTCATTCAGAGGATATAGCCACATTATGTATTTATCAAATAAAATCTCCGAATAGGCAGGATTTTCAAAATCGAATTGATACCCGGCAGGCTTGAAATACACCTTTTTATCCTGCTCGCGTACGTAGCAGATCACCGGAGCAAGAGTCTCGCTGCGATTGTCGGCTTCCACAATCTTGCAAGCATGCCATTCCACGCCATCGATGGTAGTGCTCTCTGCAATGCGCACGCCGAAGTTGAGCTTTCGTCCTTCAATGTATTTCGAGCTGCGATACCACCAGGTCTTACCTTCCTCCACAAGAGGATGGTAATCTTGAGCCGCGGCTGCTACGGCCAACAAAGCCCACACCACAGCCAAAACCAACGCAATTCTTTTCATAATAATGGAATATTTAGTGATGAACGAATTTGTAACATAGTGGTAAATATTTGTCTGCAAAATTACATATACCGAGCAAGAAATGAAAGGACTACTTCATGAAAAAAATTCAACACAACTTTTCCAAGTTGCTTATTATCAGCAGGTTGGATTATGTCGAAGTGTTAAAATATTCAACATTGCAAATATCTGATTATCAACGATTTGTAAAATCATCTCTTAACTGCTTATCTTTCAGTAAATTATTTCTACTACATCAACCATAATACTTGTATTTGCTATTGCCTGTTAGATGCAAGAGCATATGTATAAGTGGAAATTGTTGTACCTTTGCAAAAAAAGTACTATGATGAAAAATATACTTTGTTTCATTTTTATAATATGTATATGTGCATGCAGTAACCCAATCGATAGACGCTTAGACTATGCCGATTCGTTATTAGCCAACTATCCTGATTCGGCTTTATCCATCTTAGGTTTACCAGATCGGGATATAGCCGGCAACGAAAGGCGGATGGCACGGTGGTGTCTTCTTTACACTCAAGCTCAGTATAGGAATTATATTGTTGAATCTGACTTTACCAATATTAACAAGGCTGTCGACTACTATAGGAAAGAGAATGAAGATGAGTCTTTAATGAAGGCTCTATTTTATAGGGCTTCAATGCATTATGACAATGCTGATTACTCGAATGCAGCGTTAGATGCCATGCTCTCTAACAAGATAGCTCATAATCTCAATGAACCTCTTTGGATTGCCATGAGTGCTGAGAAACTCGCGGATGTATGCAAACAAACCTCCAACCGAGCAGAAGATATAGTATATGCAATAGAAGCGGCCGACAATTTTCTTGCTGCCGGAAAGATTCTCAACCATCGCTATGCACTTTGCGACCTTGCCTCGGCTTATGGCAACAACCGCCAGTTCGACAGGTGCCTTGAACTTATGGACAGCGTTGCCCTGATTGCCCTGTATGAAAATCCTGTCGATTCGGCTTTACTGTCGTATTGCTGCAACAATGCAATAGATTTTGCGCAGTGGGCCGACTCTATGGCCATAGCCGAGCGCTTTCAGGAATATGCCGACCGGTATTGCAAGATAGATACCCTATCATGCGACTATTTTTGCCGTATGGCGGAATTCTGCTTTAAAACGAATGACAGCGAGGGCGTAAAGCGCAACCTGGATAGAGCCCTGGAAACGGTTAGCAGAGAAAGCGATAGAGCCGACGTGTACTTCAGGCTTGTACGGTACTATAAAAAATGGGACATGCCGGAGCAGGCTATCGTATACTACGACAGTGTGCTCAACATCGAAGACAGGCTGCTGGGCGAGACATTCAAGCAAACGGAGGTAAAGGCCCAGCGCGACTACTACGACCGGCTGGCGGCGGAAGAGGCCGAAAACACCCGCAGAATGCGTGTGTGGCTGGCGGTGGTGCTGGCGGGCGCCGCTGTGCTGGCGATATTCGGCGTAACGCTCTACAGGATGCGCCTGCGCGTTAAAAATGCCGAGCTCAACGCAGCCGTGGCCGACATGGAACTGCTGCGGGCCGATATGACCGACCGCCTTGAAATGAAAAACGAGGAAATAGCCGCGCGCAGCCACGACATAATCCTGCTGTCGCGCAGCCTGGAGGGCGCCCGGTCGCGGGCCGCGGAAATGGCCTCGCGCCTGCAAGAGGTGTTCCGCGACAGCTGGAGCGCGCTCGATGTATTGAGCCGGGAATTCGACGAGCTCCCGGAATCCGACCGCGCGCGAATGGCAATGATCAAGCGCATAAACAAGGAGATAGCAAAAATGCGGGCGCCTGAAAATATCGCTAAAATCGTGGAAATCGTCGACGAAATGAATCACGGACTGTTGGGACGCATCAGAGAACAATACGTAGCTATCGACGACAAAGCCGTGGAATTTCTGGCACTGCTGCTCACGGGCATGTCGATGCGCTCGGTGGCGCTCTTTTCGGGATTGAAATACCGCTCGGCCTACACGCGCCGCTCGCGCCTGCTCGAAATCATCGCCGCCGGCGACACCCCGGACCGCGACACGCTGCTCGCCCTCCTCGTCACCGACGACGACAACCCGGAAGAAACCGAGTAAAAGTGCGCAGGTGCATCACATATTATGTGGTGGACGCTTCATAAAACGTTCCTACTGATTTACAGCACTTTGTACACATCTCTGCGCCTACTATAGAACAAACAAGGAGAAACGCTGTAATGGAGCGGGCCGGAGGTCCGCCCTCTTGTTAACCCCGCGCGGGTCGCGCGGGGTATGGGCAAACCACGCGGCAGCCCCGGAGGGGGTGTCCCCACCTCAATGTCCGGCAGGACAGCCCTTCCAGGGCTGTATCTGTTGATATTGCTGCCCCCGGCGACCCGCCGGGGGTTAACCAAAGGGAGGGCCTCCGGCCCTGCCATCAGACGGGCGACTCGTAATCTTTCCTTATGGTATAGGGCAACGGCATATCAAGGTGCACCGCGCGAGGTTTCCTAATTTGGGCGGTATGTCAGCCGGGGAGGGTTTTGCCTTCGATGCCCAGGCCGAAGAGAGCGTAGTCGTAGAAGGTGGGGTCGTCGGGCCGGAGGGTGCGCAGGGCGGCAGTGAGCTGCTCCACGGCGGCGCGGTCGTTGCTGCGCCTGTCGAGCAGACCCAGGTCGCGGGCGGTGTTGCCCACATGCACGTCGAGGGGAATATAGAGCTCCGACGGCTTCAGGGCTGTCCATACACCCATGTCGACGATGCCATCGCGGCGCACCAGCCAGCGCAGGGCCATGTTGAGGCGCTTCAGGGCCGTGTGCTGCAGGTTCTGCGGCAGGCAGCGCGAGTCGTTGCAGCCTCCGTTGGCAGCGGCCATCTCGGCATTCAGCGCTGCGGCGAGCGCCCAGGCGGGCGCAGCCTCTGCGGCCACGCCACGGGCCTCGGCAAGGCCCTCTACGCTGCCGTAGCGCTCGAAGATGCGCCGGAGGCCGCGCAGCCAGTGCTGCAGGTTGGCGTTGAAAAAGGTGCGGTGGATGTTGTCGTCGGGCCGCAGCTCCTCGAAGGCACCTTCCATGATGTATTCGGCCGGGCGATTGTCCATCAAGGCCAGCATACGGTCGCAATTGCGGCATATCATGCTGCGCTTGCCCCATGCGATGGTGGCGCAGAGCAGCGCGGTGGCCTCGATGTCGCGCTGCTCCGTGAAGCGGCGCGGAAACTGCACGGGGTCGTCGTCGATAAAGGCCGGAGCGTTGAGGCGTGTGGCCTCTGCGTCGAGCAATTCGGCTATGTCCTTGGGTATCTGTTTCATGCTGAGTGTGGGTTGATAAAAAAACAATGCCCGACTCACGTCGTGCATTGAATTCAGTTTTGCAAAGTTACGTTTTTCTTCTTGGGGTGAACAGTGGGGGTCGAACCCACGACCTTCGGAACCACAATCCGACGCTCTAACCAACTGAGCTATGCTCACCATTTCGCTATTGCGGTGCAAAGTTACAACTAATATCTGAATCCTGCAACACTTCCCCTCATTTTTTTTGATTCAATCTTAGTGAATAGTCAAAAAACGAGCCGGGGGCTGAGGGGGCAGGTGTCAGATGCGCTCGACGTCGCGGGCGCGCAGCCAGGCGCGGGTGGCATTGTTGATTTTCACGTCGTACCAGCGCTCGGAGCCCTCGCTGCCGGGAGCCATCACGCTGTCGACAATCTCCACCTTGGTGCCCTCGTGGATGGCCACGACCTTGTCGGTGGCGTTCTGCGAGGCCTTGGGCGTGGAGCTGAGCAGCGTGGTGGGCACCACCACCACGGCATGGTCGTGGTGCTCTCGGGCCACGGCACTCTGCCGGGCCACGATGATGGCGTAGATGCACAGGCACATGAGGGCGATGCCGCCGAAGAAGCCCGTCTTGCGCAGCAGCACGCTGCCGGCGAAGATATAGAGGGCGGCCATGCCGGCCACGGCCACGAAGAGCAGGAATGCCGTCCAGGCCCATGCATCGGGGCTCATCCAGGCAATGATGCCGTCGTGGAGGTTGCCAAGGAAAGAGCTGTCGTCCTCGGGCAGGTCCTGGATGCGGGTGCGCACGAAGTCGAGATTGATGCGCGCGTCTTCGTGGGCGGGGTTCTGCTGCAGGGCGCGTTCGTAGTTGATGATGGCGCGGCCTGCCTGTCCGTTGCGCCAGTAGGCGTTGCCCAGGTTGTAATACGTATCGGCGCTGCGGCCTTCGCCGGCGAGCGACTGCTCGTAGAGCTCGATGGCGCCGTTGTAGTCCTCGGCCATATAGGCCGAGTCGGCCCTCACGGCCAGCGAGGCAGCCGCGGCCGGAGAGGCGGCAGCTAAAATGGCGCCGAAAAGGATGAGGATGTATTTCTTCATATCTTGCGTTTTACGCCTTCAAGGCCGTTGATGGCTGCTGTGGCACGGTTGTAGAGAGCCGACACTTCGTCGGCGGAATGGTCGGGAGTGAAGCGGGCTTGCTCGCACTCGTCGAGCACGTCGATCACTGCCTGTGTCTCCTCGGGCGATGCTCCGTAGGCCTCGAGGCGTGCGGCGATGTTGTCGCGCACGAGCTGCGAGGGCGCGATGCCCAGCTTGTCGCTCACGTAGCCCCAGAGGGCGCGCGCGAGCTCCTGGTAGAACTCGTCGCTCTTGCCTGCCTGCATGAACGAGCGGGCGGCGCGCAGGCGTTTCAGGGCGACGCGGTTGGCGCGGGCCAGCCGGCGACCGCTCACATCGGCGCGCAGGCGCAGCGTGCGGCGGTAGGTGAGCACCACGGCCACAAGCACGGCCACCACAAGAACGTAGGCCAGCCAGTACCACACGGAGTGGAACAGGCGGCCGCCGGACACCACAGGCACGACAGGCGAGGTGTGGATGTGGCGGATGTCGGTGATGGTGTTGTCGATGGCGCGCTGCTCCACGGACGCCACGGAGGTGGACGACCCGCGGGCTACGTTCACGTCGTAGGACCGCGTAGCGATGGTCTCGTACTTGCGGGTGGACGGGTCGAAGTAGACGAAGTCGCCGCCGGGAATGGTGAATTTGCCCGGCTCCTGGGGCACCACGGTGTAGTCGATGCGGTAAGTGCCGGTCATGTCGGCGCCGCTCACGCGGGCGTCGATGTCGGTTTTCGGGGTGTAGCAGTCAAAGCCGGCGGGGAATTCGATGGTGGGAGCCGTGAGATACTTCACGTTGCCGGTGCCCTTCACGATGTAGCTGTAGGTTGCGGCTTCGTTGGTGCGGAGCACTTCGGGCGAAAGCTCCGTCGACACCGTGAACGAACCCACGGCGCCGTTGAAGCCGGCCGGGCGGGGATCCGGCAGGGCCTCCACGTTGAGGGTGGCCTGGTTGCTGTTGGTGGTGACCGTCTGCTGCACGGGGCGGCGTGTCACGAAATAGCCCATGTTGACGGTCTCGTAGGTGCGCACCACCACGTCGTACTGGCCCGAGTTGACCGTGAGGCGGCCCGACTTCTGCGGGTAGAGCAGGCAGCGCTTGAGCACGGCTGTGGTGTAGTTGCGGCCGTTGTAGTGCTCGGTTTCAGGCTCGAGCGTCACGGGCAGCTCCTCCGAGAGGAAGCCCTCGAACACCGGCTGCTTCTTGGGCATTATGGAAGTGATGTCGGTGGTTGTGTAGACCTTGATGGTGGCCACCACGGCCTCCTGCTCGTAGACGTGGGTCTTGTTGAAAGAGATACGAATCAGCAGGTCGTCCGGCGAGATGCGGTGCGAGGCATCGGCCTGCTGCACCTGCTCGCGGGGATTGCTCCCCTGCCCTGCGGCTCCGGCGGCGGCTCCGGCCTGGGTGCGGTCCGGCGGAAGCACCTTGAAGGTGACGCTGCGCGAGCTCAGCGACTTGCCGCCGGCATTCACGCTCACGGCGGGCACCGTGACCGTGCCGGCCTTGTCGGCAGAATAAATGAACGAATAGTCGATGCTGGTGGACGAGCTCATGCGGCCGTTCACAATCTCGGTGCTCGACATGGTCGACACCGAGGGGCCGTAGAGGAGCGTGCAGCCCTCGAGCACGGGGGCCTTGGGCGCATTGGCCTCGCCGTCGGTGAGGCGGAACGTGAGGCTGAACTTGCGTCCCTCCACCACATTGCCCGGAGGCACCACCTTGAACGATGCTTCGGCCATGGCCGCTGTGGCCCCTAAGAGGAGCAGCGCCGCAGTGAGGAATATACGAATTTTGGCAGTCATTATTTACCAGGGTTTATCGGTGGAATATCGTGAAGGCTGGGCAGGCTCCTGCTGCTTGCGGCGCGTGGCGTTTTCCTTGTTCTGCATGGCCTGCAGAATCTGCTCGGCGCTCTGCGTCATCGGCTGCTGCTGTTGCTGCTGTTGTTGTTGCTGCTGCTCCTGCTGCTGTTCTTGTTGCTGCTGTTGCTGTTGCTGCTGTTGCTGCTGGTCTTGATTCTGATCCTGGTTCTGGTCCTGGTCTTGATTCTGCTGCTTGAGCTGGGCCAGACGCAGGTTCTGACGGGTGCGGTTGTTGTCCGGGTTGATTTTCAGGGCCTGCTTGTAGCGCTCGATGCTGCGGCCGTAGTCCTGGTCGTTGTAGGCCATGTTGCCCAGGTTGTACAGGGCCTTCTCGGCCAGGGGGCTGTCCGTGACGGCGCAGTTTCGCGCCACCTGCTCAAGCATCTGCATGCCCTGGGCGCGCGGGTCGTTTTCAGTGCCGCGGGTGTCTTCGCCGGCCATGTTGATGAGGGCGAGAGCCTTGTTGTAGAGGGCAACCTGCGAGGCCGGATTGAGCTGCAGGGCCACTTCGTAGGATTCCAGGGCCTTGGCGTAGTTTCCTTTGTTGTAGAAGTCGTTGCCCTCGCGGATGGTGAGGCGCAGCTCCTTGGTCACACCGGCGCCCAGGTCGTGGGAGTCCTGCGCGGCCACGGCGTTTGCCGCAGCCAGCACGAGCAGTGCTGTTATGAACGTCTTTTTCATTTTTTCGGAGCGGACTTAGTGAAGAAATTGATGTGGTCGAGCCAGCCTATCTTGCGCTCGAGCACCAGCACATCGATGACGAGCAGAATCAGTGCTATCCATGCGAAGGTGGGAAACTGTTCGGCGCCGGCCGTGTAGCTCACGCGGCTGAACTCCGACTTCTCCAGCGTGTCGAGACGGTCGTTCAGGTCGTCGAGAGCGCTGGAGCTCGCAGCGTTCACGTAGATGCCGCCGCCGGCCTCGGCCAACTGGCGACCCAGCTCTTCGTTGATGGTGGTGGTGACCACGTTGCCGTCCATATCGCGCATGTACTCGCCCTTGCGGCCGGGCACGGGGATGGGAGCACCCTTGGCCGATCCCACGCCCACGACGTCGACCTGAATGCCGTTTTCGCGGGCCAGCTTGGCAGCCTCCAGGGCTTCGCCCTCGTGGTCCTCGCTGTCGGTGATGAGGATGATGGCCTTGTGGGTGTCTTCGTCGGCAGAAAAGCCGTTCATGGCCATGTTGATGGCTCCCGAAATATCGGTGCCCTGATTGGTCATCATGCCCGGCTCGAGTTCGCTCAGATACATCTTGGCCGAATAGAAATCGGTGGTCAGGGGCAGCTGCGTCTTGGCATCGCCGGCAAAAATCACCAGGCCCACCTTGTCGTTGTGCAGGCGGTCGATGAGTTTTTCGAGCACGAGGCGCGAGCGGTCCAGGCGGGAAATGCCCACGGGGTCGTCGCTGGCCGAGGCCAGCATGGAGTTGCTCACGTCGAAGGCAATCATCACCTCGATGCCGTCTACGCGGGCTTCCTCCTCTTTCTGTCCGGCTCGCGGGCGCGCCAGCACTATCACGATGGCGGCCAGTGCAATCACCTCGAGCACAATCTTTATGGCGGGCTTGTAGAGCGACACCTCCGGCATGAGCGCCTCTATCACCTCCGGCCGGCCGAAACGGCGCAACTTGCGCCTGCGGGCCACGCGCGCCAGCACATAGAGCGCCGCCACCGCCACGCAAGCGAGCAGGAGATAAAGCAGATATGGATTGGCAAAGTCAAACATATTCGTAAATCATCTTTATGGCATGGTGCGCACCACGGTGTAGCGCAGCGTGAGCTCGAGCGCGAAGAGCGCGAAGGCGAGCCATGCCCACATCATATAATTGTCTTCGGTGTGCGAGAAATGGCGCACGTCCATCTGTGTCTTTTCCAGCTGGTCTATTTCGTCGAACACATCCTGGAGCACCTTGTTGCCGGTGGCACGGAAATACTTGCCGCCGGTGGTTTCGGCCACGGTGCGCAGCGTAGCCTCGTCGATCACCACTTTCTGGGGCTCGAACACCATGCGGCCAAACTCGTTGAGCATGGGCGACGGCGCCATGCCGTTCGTGCCGATGCCTATGGTGTAGATCTTCACTCCCAGCTCCTGGGCCACGCGGGTGGCGTCGAGCGGTGTCACCACGCCGGTGTTGTTGCTGCCGTCGGTGAGCAGTATTATGCTCTTGCTCTTGGCTTTACCCTCCTTGAGGCGGTTGAGCGACGTGGCGATGCCATCGCCTATGGCCGTGCCGTCCTCCAGCATGTTCATGCTGATGGAGTTGATGTACGACAGCAGCTGGGCGCGGTCCACCGTCATGGGCACGCCCGTGAGGCTCTCGCCGGCAAAAACCACGATGCCTATATTGTCGTTCTCGCGGGCGCTCACAAACTTCGACGCCACGGCCTTGGCGGCCTCGAGACGGTCGGGCTGGAAATCGCGCGCGAGCATACTCGAGGATATGTCCATGGCTATCATAATGTCCGTGCCCTCGGTGCGCGTGGTGCGCCAGTTGTCCTTGAGCTGCGGCCGCGCCAGCACCACGATGAGGCAGCCCACGGCCGCCAGGCGCAGCGCAAACAGCAGATGGCGCGCCCACTGGCGCCACGAGCCCGGAAGGTGGGCGAACGGCGCCGTGGTGGACAGCGCCATGTAGGGCCGTGCGTTGTGCTGCTTCAAGATGTACCACACAATCAGGGGCACATACAGCAGAAACAGCCATAAATATTGAGGATGAGCTAATTGCATAGATCAGTTTTTAGAGCTGTTGGTCTTGGGCGCTTTCTCCTGATCGGCCCCGGCGGGGTCGGGCTCAGGCGCGGGCTTGGTGGCTTCGACAAATGCCACGGCGGCCTGGTAGGTCTTGACATTGTCGTCGGGCAACGGGCGCATTTTGGCAAATTTCACGAAGTCGGCCACTTCGAGCACGGCGCGCATGTTGTCGGCGCTCAGGCGTGTGTCTTCGTTGCTGCGCAGCGTGCGCATGATTTCGGTCGACGTCATCTCCATGGCGTTGATGCCGAAGCGTCCCTCGAGATACTGGCGCAGGATGTCGGTGAGCTCGGTGTAGTACTCCTTCTCGTGGCCGCTCTCCGCCAGCTTGCGCTCGCGCAGGGCGCCCAGGCGGCGCATGGCCAGCTCGTAGGGCGGAATCTCGCGACGCTTGCGCACGATGGCCGTGCCACCCTTGCGGAAGTACATCCAGGCAGCCACGCCGGCGGCGGCGAGGCCCAGCGCGAGCACTATCCAGCCCCAGTAGTCGGTGGCCCAGCGCGGTATCCAGTCAAACCAGCGTGCCGGATACACTGCCGGTCCCTCCATGGGGTGGATGTCGGTGAGCGAATCGAGCTCCACGGGGAGCACCTTCAGCACCAGCGAGCGGGTTGCGGCGGTGTCGCCGCCGGCTGCCACGCGCAGCGGGGGAATGGTGATGGTGTCCGGGTCGAAAGGCTGGAGCATGATGGTGTACACCTGCTCGAAACGGCCGTTGCCCAGGCCGGTGGTGTCGCAGGTCACGTCCACCACGTCGATGCCGGCCAGCTGCGAGTCTTTGCGCGGCCACTCGACGGTGTGGGCGTCCTCCGGACCCAGCACCGTCACGCGCAGGGCCGTGCGGTAGCCCTGTGTCATCACGGTGGAGTCGAGTTCGGCGCGGACGGTGAGGGCCTCGTTTCGGGCCTGTGCGTTTCCGGCTGCAAGGAGCAGCAGGGCTGCCGGTAATATGTATTTGCGAAGCATCATAAACATAATCAATGTGTGCCGCGGTTCTTGAACAGGCCCATGAGGGCTTTCACGTAGTCTTCATCGGTGGCCACGGAGGCGAAGTCGACTCGCCGGCTGCGCAGCGTCTCGGCCATGCGCTGCTGGCGGTCGTACCACCAGCGGCCATAGGCCTTGCGCACGCGTGAGCTCGAGGTGTCTATCCAGCGCGATGCGCCGGTCTCGAGGTCGAGCACCCGCATGAGGCCCACATCGGGCATCTGCGTGTCGCGCTTGTCGTAGACCTGCAGCGCTATTACGTCGTGGCGGTTGCGGGCCACCGCCAGAGGACGCGAATATTCGTGTTCGTCGATAAAATCGGAAATCAGGAAGGTGGTGCAGCGTTTTTTCATCGCGTCGGAGAAATAGCGCAGGGCGGCTCCTATGTCGGTGCCGCGGCCCTCGGGCTTGAAGTCGAGGAGCTCGCGGATTATAAGCAGGATGTGCTTGCGCCCTTTCTGCGGCGGAATGAACTTCTCGATGCGGTCGGAGAAGAACAGCGCGCCTATCTTGTCGTTGTTCTGCGACGCCGAGAACGCTATAGTGGCGGCAATCTCGGCTATCATCTCGCGTTTTTCCTGACCCACGGCTCCGAAGTAGCGGCTGCCGGACACGTCGACGAGCAGCATCACCGTGAGCTCGCGCTCCTCTTCGTACACCTTGATGTACGGGTGGTTGTGCCTGGCCGTGACGTTCCAGTCGATGTCGCGGATGTCGTCGCCGTACTGATACTCGCGCACCTCCGAGAACATCATGCCACGCCCCTTGAAGGCCGAGTGATACTCGCCGGCAAAGATGTTCTGCGACAGTCCGCGCGTCTTTATTTCGATCTTGCGAACCTTTTTAAGGAGGTCTTTTGCGTCCATTTATCAGGGAACCTGTACTTTATCGAGAATTTCGGTAATAATCTCGTCGGTAGTGATGTTGTTTGCCTCGGCCTCGTAGGTGACACCGATGCGGTGGCGCAGCACGTCGTGGCTCACGGCTATCACATCCTCGGGAATCACGTAGCCGCGCTGGTGCAGGAATGCATAGGCGCGGGCGGCGCGGGCCAGCGAGATGGAGGCACGGGGCGATGCGCCGAAGGCTATGATGCTCGTGAGGTCGTTCAGTCCGTAGTCGGCGGGGAAGCGGGTGGCGAAAACGATGTCCACGATATAGCGCTCGATCTTCTCGTCCACATAGATCTGCTCCACCACTTTCTGCGCGTCGATCACTTCCTCAGGCTTGAGCAGGGGCTCGATGCGGGGGCGCTCGCCGGCGATGTTCTGGCGAATGATTATCTTTTCCTCATCCTTGCTGGGATAGCCTATCACCACCTTGAGCAGGAAACGGTCGACCTGGGCCTCGGGCAGCGGATAGGTGCCCTCCTGCTCGATGGGGTTCTGTGTGGCCATCACCATGAAGGGCTCGTCGAGGGCGAAGGTGTTGTCGCCGATGGTGACCTGGCGCTCCTGCATGGCCTCGAGCAGCGCGCTCTGCACCTTGGCCGGGGCGCGGTTGATTTCATCGGCCAGCACGAAGTTGGCGAATATCGGGCCCTTCTTCACCTGGAAGGTCTCGTTCTTGACGCTGTAGACCATCGTGCCCACGACATCGGCCGGGAGCAGGTCGGGGGTGAACTGAATGCGGCTGTAGCGGGCATCGATGAGCTGGGCCAGGGTCTTGATGGCGAGGGTCTTTGCCAGACCGGGCACACCCTCGAGCAGCACGTGGCCGTTGCTGAGCAGTGCGATGAGAAGGCTTTCCACGAGGTGCTTCTGTCCTACGATGGTCTTGTCCATACCATGCGTGACGAGGTTGATGAAATCGGCCTTGGAGGCCACCAGAGCATTGAGCTCGCGGATGTTTACGGATTCTCCCATAATGTTCTTATATAGTGTATTTGTTGTATTTGCTTATTTCGAGTACAAAGTTACTACTATAACAACAAATTGTTAAATGCCGAGTGTTAATTAAATCTATTTTTCAGGGCGCCGCGGCGCCGTTTAACTTAATTTAGGACTTGAGCGTGCGATGAATAACCATTTAGCGGATTCGGTTATAAGATGATATGAATAATCGCGCAGTGACGCAGAAATTTATATAATTATCTATATATCAATAGAAAGCGACAAAATTCTAAGCGCCTTAAGTCGCTATCTGCAATTCATAAAGCGGTAGTGCAACGTTCTACCCGTTTCTGGCCGTGCGCAATTCCGGCGTGGCCATAGCTTTTGTCATGCAACCATAACCACCTAAAATTCAATGAATTAAAATATTCCTTGCACCTCTGCGCGAGGTATCCCATTATCTTTCAAGCAGGTCGGCAGGATGGTTGCGAGTTAAGAGCACACGGGAGAAATACCACATCAAATATTTTTTGTACATTTGCAGCCGATATGAAAGAAGCCCTCAACCTATCTCAACAGCAGCGCCTGCAGCAACGGTTGCACCCGGAGCAGATGCTCTACGGGCGCCTCCTTGAGATGTCGGCCCCGGAGATAGAAGACGAGGTGCGCCGCGTGGTGGACGAAAACCCGGCTCTCATCGAGCAACCGGCCGATGACCATCTCGCTCACGAAGGCGATGCCGATGGCGCGGGAGAGAGCTTCGGCGAAAGCTCGGAGCAGCTGCAGAGAGCCGACTACGGCAGCGACGACGAGGTGCCCTTCTATCGCTACGACGGCGGAGGCCATAGCGCCGACACGCCAGGCTACGACATGCCGGCCGCTGCCCCGGGCCTCACCCTGGCCGAGTCGCTCAAGGCGCAGCTGGCCGACTATCCGCTGACGGCTGCCGACCGCGCCGTGGCGGAATATGTGGTGGACAACCTCGACGACAACGGCTATCTCACCCGCTCGCCCCGGGCCATGGCCGACGACATGAGCGCCACCACCGGAGTGGAGATGGACCCGGAGGTTTTCCGCCGGATGCTCGAGGTGGTACGCGGCCTGGAGCCCGCCGGTGTGGGTGCCGTGGACCTGCGCGACTGCATGCTGCTGCAGCTGGACCGCATCAGGCCAGCCACGGCAGCCGTGGACGACGCCGTGCACATCGTGCGCGACCACTTCGACGCGTTCTCCAAGCGCCATGCCGACCGCATCAAGACCTCCACGGGCATCGACGAAGACCGCCTGGCACGCGCCGTGGACGTTATTCGCTCGCTCGACCCCAAGCCGGGAGCGGGCGCCGACAACAGCACCGACCACCGCACGCGCTACATCGTGCCCGACTTCTCCGTTGAAGTAGACGCCGACGGGCGCACCACCGTGGCCCTGAACGGTCGCACTCCAGAACTCGCCATCGAGGAATCTTTCAAGCCCGACGAGGCCCTGGCGGGAGGCAACCGCCGCGACCGCGAGGCCTATGCCTTCGTGCGCGCCCGCTACGACGAGGCCCGGAGCTTCATCAAGATGCTCGACGCGCGCGGACGCACGCTCATGGACGTGATGCGCGCCATTGCCGCCAGGCAACACCGCTTTTTCGTTACGGCCGACCCCGGCGACATCCGCCCCATGATACTGCGCGACATAGCAGCCGATACGGGCTACGACCTGAGCGTGATATCCCGTGCCACGGCCGGCAAATACGTGTCGACACCGGCGGGCATTTATCCCGTGAAAATGTTCTTCAACGAGAGCCCTGTCGACGATTCCGACACTTCGTCGCACGAGCTCATGGAAAAAATAAAACAACTCATAGAAGCCGAGGACAAGACCCGCCCGCTCAGCGACGAAGCGCTGCGCGAGGCTCTCGCAGGCGAGGGCTACGACATCGCGCGACGCACCGTGGCCAAGTACCGCGAGCGCATGGGGCTGCCCGTGGCCCGGCTAAGAAAGGAATTCAAATGAACGAAAACCCTGCACAACCGCGACGGTCAATTCTCGATCGCGCCGCCCAGATAATCAGCGACGTGCTCTCGCCGCTCGCTGTTCCCACCTATTGCATGGCCATGGCCATGTGGATAACGCCCCTGCAGATTCTGCCCGAGCGCACGCGCATGGGCGCCACCCTGGGCGTGGCTTTCATCACGGGCATTGTGCCGCTGTGCCTCCTGCTGGTGATGCTGCGCACGGGCATGGTGAGCGACCTGAGCCTCAGCCAGCGCAAGCAGCGCCTCGTGCCCATGCTCGTGACTATCGTGGCCTATCTCGCCGCCACGCTTTACCTGCATCTGCTCCATGCGCCCGTGTGGCTCGTGGCTTTCTTCATAGGAGCCGCCGCGGCCACTGCGGTGGCCGCCGTCGTCACCCTGTGGTGGAAGATAAGCGCCCACGGCACGGCAATGGGCGGAATGGCCGGCATGATGCTGTGGCTCACGGCGGCACGCATGGCCACCGTCAACGCCATGCTGTGGCTCTCGATAGTGATAGTGCTGGGCGGCCTGGTGGGCAGCTCGAGACTGATTCTCGACCGCCACACCCCGGCACAGGTGGCCTGCGGATGGCTCCTGGGCGCCGTGGCAGTTTTCCTCACCACTAATTTCCTGCAATCATGAACAGAATGGACTACAAGCGCCGGCCCACGTCGGAGGCACATATAGGTAACGTAACGGTAGGCGGCGACAATCCCGTGCGCCTGCAGTCGATGACCAACACCCCCACCCTCGACACAGCGGCCAGCGTGGCTCAATGCCGGGCACTGGCTGAGGCCGGAGCCGAGATAGTGCGCCTCACGGCCCAGGGCGTAGCTCACGCCCGCAATCTGGGCAACATTCGGCGCGAACTGCGCGCCGGGGGCGTAGGCACCCCTCTTGTGGCCGACATACATTTCAACCCGGCGGCGGCCTTCGCTGCGGCCGAGGAGGTGGAGAAGGTGCGCATCAATCCCGGCAACTTCGTCGACCCGGGGCGCACGTTCAAGCATCTGGAATATACAGATGAGGAGTATGCCGCGGAGCTACGCCGCCTGCGCGACAAGCTGGTGCCCCTGCTCGATATATGCCGCCAGCACGGCACGGCGCTGCGCATAGGCGTAAACCACGGGTCGCTGAGCGACCGCATCATGAGCCGCTACGGCGACACGCCGGCCGGCATGGTGGAGAGCGCCATGGAGTTTCTGCGGGTGTGCCGCGACGAGAATTTCACGGATGTGGTGATCAGCATCAAGGCCTCTAACGTGCTGGTGATGACGGAGACGGTGCGCCGTCTCGTGGCTGCCATGGATGCCGAGGACATGCATTTTCCGCTGCATCTGGGCGTCACCGAGGCCGGCAACGAGCTGGAGGGACGCATCAAGTCGGCCGTGGGTATCGGCTCGCTGCTGGTCGACGGCATAGGCGACACCATCCGCGTGTCGCTCAGCGAAGACCCCGTGGCTGAAATACCCGTGGCACGCATGTTGCGCGACTATGTAGCCCGTATGGCCGAAGCTGCCCCCACCGGGGCATCACTCGCTCCGGACTACGACATGATAGCACCCTCGCGCCGCCCCACACGCGCTGCGGGTATCGTGGGCGCCGGTCAGGTGCCTGTGGCTGTGGGCGTCGACTTCGACAGTATCGACTCCCTGCCCCGGGGCGTAAAAGTGATTGAGGCTTCCCCCGAGGCCATTAATCCTATTGCCGAAATACGCGCAGCGATGCACTCGCTCATGGCCGCCGGCGACGACACGCCCGTGGTGATTCGCCGCAGCTATCCGGCGTCTATGCCCCCCGAAGAGGTAGCTGTGGTGGCGTCAGTTGAGCTTGGAACCCTCCTGCTCGACGGCTTTGCCGACGGCATCGCAATCGATGCTCCGTCGCTCGACGCCGAAGGCCTGCGCGAGCTGTCGCTGGGTATCCTGCAGGCCACACGCCTCAGGTTTTCGCGCACGGAGTATATCGCCTGCCCCGGCTGCGGCCGCACGCTGTTCGACCTGCAGCACACGCTGGCCGAAATAAAGAAAGCCACCTCGCATCTCACAGGCCTGAAAATAGGAGTGATGGGCTGTATCGTGAACGGCCCCGGAGAGATGGCCGATGCCGATTACGGCTACGTGGGCGCGGCCGCCGGCAACGTAAGCCTCTATAAAAACAAGGAGTGTGTGGTGAAAAATATCCCCGCCGCCGAGGCTCTGCCCCGCCTTATCCAACTCATTAAAGACAACGGCGACTGGAAAGATGCGCAGGAATGACGAAACGGTGAGCTACCACATGCTGCCGTGCGGAATGCGCATGGTGCACGTGCACACGCCCGGGGCTGCCACGGCCATCTCGGGCGTGACGGTGGGCACCGGCAGCCGCGACGACGGCGCCGACGCCCACGGCATGGCCCACATGGTGGAACACACGATATTCAAGGGCACGCTCAGACGCACCGCCGGACACATAATCAACCGCATGGAAGTGGTGGGCGGCGAGCTCAATGCCTTCACAACCAAGGAGGAAACGGTGGTCTACACCATATATCCGGCAGGAAACACGGCCCGCGCCATTGAGCTGCTGGCCGACCTGGTGCAGAACTCGCAATTCCCGGAAAAGGAACTGAACAAGGAGCGCCAGGTGATTGCCGAGGAAATAGATTCCTACCTGGACTCGCCGGCCGATGCCGTGTTCGACGATTTCGACGACTTGCTTTTCGCCGGCTCGGCCCTGGGCCACAACATCCTGGGCGACCGCGGGGCCATCGACAGCATCGACAGCGATGCCTGCCGAAGCTATCTGCGGAAGCACTACACGGCCGGCAACATGGTGGCTTTCTACAGCGGCCCGGAGAGTGCAGCTCGCGTAGTGGCCGTGGCTGCGGCGAGGTTTAATCCGCAGGAGGGCAGCAAGGTTATAGAGCGGCTGGTGCCACCGGTTGTGGCTCCGTTCGACCGGCGCACATGCATTGACTCCCATCAGGACCACACCGTGGCGGGGGCACGATTGCCCGGCTTCTTCTCGCCTGACCGATATGCCTATGCGCTGCTCACGAATATTCTGGGCGGGCCGGGCATGAACTCGCTGCTCAATGTGGCCCTGCGCGAGCGTCGCGGTCTCGTGTACAGCGTGGACGCCTCGTGCGCCTGGTATTCCGATTGCGGAGCTTTCACCGTTTACTACGGCTGCGACCCTGCCGACACTGCTCGCTGCACCCGCCTGGTGATGCGCACCATCGAAGGCATCGTGGACGGTAGCATCCTCACGGAGCGCGCCCTCGAACGGGCCAAACGGCAATATTTGGGGCAGCTCGTGGTGGCAGGCGACAACCGCGAGAACCGCATCCTGTCGATAGCCCGCGCCACTCTGCTGGCCGGACACGCGCCATCGGCCGCCGAGACCGCCGCGCGCATAGCCGACATCGACATGGCAACGCTGCAGCGCGTGGCCGCTACGCTCCTGCCCTGCTCGATTCTCACGCTCGGGCCCGCGCCGGATGCATAAAAGTGAGATATTTGTGCAAAGGTGTGGCTCAATCCAGCCAAAATCGTTAAATTTGCACCGCTTTCAAATATAATTTCAGATATTCTTGAAAAAATGACTGAAGAAATTGACTGGGCGTCGCTGCCCTTCGGCTACGTTCCCACCGACTATAACGTGCGTTGCACCTTCCGCGACGGCAAGTGGGGCGAGATCGAAGTGAGCACCTCCGACACCATCAACATCCATATCGCCGCCACGGCGCTCCACTATGGCCAGGAACTCTTCGAGGGTGCCAAGGCCTTCCGGGGAAAAGACGGCAAGATACGCATGTTCCGCATCGAGGAAAACGCCCGGCGTGCTCACGACTCGGCAAAGGGAATACTCATGGAGCCGGTGCCTGAAGAGCTGTTCATAAAGATGTGCACCATGGCAGTGAAGCTCAACGAGCGTTTCATCCCTCCCTACGGCAGCGGTGCATCGCTCTATATCCGCCCGCTGGAAATAGGCATCTCGCCGCGCGTGGGTGTATCGCCCTCCACGGAATATTTGTTCATCGTGCTGGTTTCGCCCGTGGGACCCTACTTCAAGGGTGGCTTCAAGAACACGAAAATCTGCATCATGCGCGAGTTCGACCGCGTGGCGCCCCGCGGAACGGGCCGTTTCAAGGTGGGCGGCAACTACGCCGCTTCGCTCAACGCAGGCAAGGTGGCCCACGATGCCGGCTACTCGGCCGTGCTCTTCCTCGACCCTAAGGAAAAGAAATACCTCGACGAATGCGGTCCGGCCAATTTCTACGCCATCAAGGACGGAAAATACATCACTCCGGCCTCTGAATCCATCCTGCCGTCCATCACAAACATGAGCCTGCAGCAGCTTGCCCGCGACATGGGCCTGGAGGTGGAAAGCCGTCACATCACCGTCGACGAGCTCGAAACGGTTGACGAGGCTGCCGCATGCGGCACGGCAGCTGTGTGCTCGCCCATCGGCGAAATCGACGACCTCGACACAGGCCGCAAATATGTGATTTCCAAGGACGGCAAGCCCGGCCCCGTGACCACGGCCCTCTACAACAAGCTCAACGCCATACGCCTGGGCGAGGAGCCCGACGTCTACGGCTGGAACACGATTGTGGAATGATGCACGACCGTAGCGGCTTTGACTGGCACGCCGTCATCGACTGTTATTATCCCGAAGGAAAGCTCCGCGATATACTCACGGGCCACAGCCGCCAGGTGGCGGCTATGGCCCGCGACATTGCTTGCCGCCTTCATCTCGACATCGATCCCGGGCAGCTCGAGACTGCCGCCATGCTGCACGATATAGGCATCGTTGCCACGGACGCACCCGGAATATGCTGCTACGGCACTGAGCCTTATCTGCTGCACGGCACCATTGGCGCGCGCATGCTCCGCGAAGCGGGAGCACCGGAATGGGCTGCCGACGTGGCCGAGCGCCACACTGGCGCAGGACTGCTGCGTGCCGACGTTGTGGCCGCCGGACTTCCCGACCCCGGCCACGACCTGCTGCCGCGCACGCTGCTGGAGCGCCTGGTGTGCTACGCCGACAAGTTTTTCAGCAAGACGCGCGTGGGCGCAGCTCCGAAGCCCATAGAACGCGTCCGCGCCTCAATCGAGCGCTTCGGCCCCCTGGCCGCAGCCCGCTTCGACGCCTTGCACGCCGAATTTGGCGCGGGCCTTACCCTCTCCTGAGCACTATAGCGGCATCGTTGAACGCCGCGCTTGCATCCATCACTTGCAGAAACTGCTCCCAGTCTTCGGCGGGTATCACGTAAGTGTTGTATCGTTCGCGCACATGCACCACCACGTTTCCGCCGTCGCTCAGCTCGGCCTCGGAATAGTACGAACCGTATTTGTTGCTCACCATCGTCTTGATGGCTTCGAGCGAAGCCTCGTCCACTTTGTATCCTTCAGGAATTCTGAAAGTTATGTCGTAGGCAATCTGATACGGCGATGTCTCGAATGCATCCAGCTGGCGCTCGCGCTGCTTGCCGTCGATGCGCGTGTTGTCGGCAAAGAATTTGCCCACTTGCAGAAGCACGTCGTTGCCGGCCTCGGCCACACACTCGTCGAGGGAAAAAGTAGCGTTCACCATGGTCTCCGGTGCTGAGGGGATGGAGCCTGGTTGCACCACAAACGCTGTGTCAATCTTGGCTTCGGGCGAAACTATCACGCGGAAGAACGCACTGTAGGCCTCGTCGATAAGTTTGCGTAGTGCCACTGGGTCGGTGGATGAGAGTGTGACCCTCTGCTTCTCCGGAATCCCAAGATAATCTTCTACGTGTCTGTACCATGTGATGGGGTCTACAATCTTGCCGGGTATATACTTGATGGCGCCGGTGGCGGTGAGCGAAATATCTCCGCTGGCCTTCGCTTCGTCCACATCCACGTCAATAGTTCCGGTCACGGTCAGGCGGTTGTTGTGGCTCTTGCTCACGGGCACAGTGAACTCATCCGGCATCGTGGAGACGGTGATGGCCGACCGCTCGCCCGGAAAAGACGCACCGGTCTCGCCTTGATAATCGCCTTGCACTTCGCCGGGCGCCATGTAGTAAGCACCGTCCGGGAGATACAGCACGCCTTCGAGCAGAACGCCGAAATCAGGTTGCCGCCAAGACATTATCTGCCTAGTAGCCACCGAGTTTCGCGAATTAACAAAGGCTATTCGCGCTTCCTGGTCGGATATCTTCAACTTATTCATCAGATCGGCCATCATCACCGCGAGGGCATAGTCGCTGTAACCTCCTTCTTTGTCGGTTTTGTTTGCATAGACAGCTGCCAGCCAGCATGCATCGGCAAGCTGCCGGCTGCCGGCATCTGGATTATTTTTCTTGAAGTCGCCGTATATACGTTTCACCTTTTTGACAAGGTCATCTTCGTATCTCACTGCAGTGATGGCGTTTTTTATGTCGCGATATATCGTGCCGGGCGCTATGTTGCCGTAAAGGCCACCCTGGCGCAGACTTGCTGGATAGAAACGATACGGCGATGTGTTGTTGAGCGTATTGATGCTGAGAAACGGCAGTTGACGCAGCTCGCGCAGAAACAGCTTGTCTGAAAGCGTGCCTATGTTCTTCAGGTCGAGGGTCAGGTTGTTGTTGCCCTTTGGGGTCACGCCGCGCTCAGGAGCGTAAAAGTCGTTGAAACAACGGTATTCGGCGGTGATTTGCGGTGAGAATTCGGCATCGATCACCAGGTGCATCACGCTATAATCGTCGAAAGGAATGATATTCACGGCCGGAAGGTCGAGCTCGTCCACCCATTCCTCGTTATAATCGAAATATTCGAGCACGTCGCCGGGCTCCAGTCCGGGGATGGCCACCTTGTTGCTCATCGCATCCTTTTCCTTGCCCTTCTTTCCTTCGGTCACGGCCACTGCTTTCGTGAGATCCACATCCACCACGCTGCCGTCGGGTTTGTGGATGCGCGCACCGAACGCGTTGTCGCTGCCTCCGAAAGTATAGTTCTCGCTGGCGAGGCGCACTCGGTTGCCGAACTCATGCTCAGAGAACTCCTCGATAGCCATTTGGTCAAACAGCTTCACCATTCTGCGGTTCCACCTCGTGCGTCGGGTGCGCGAGGTCTCGCGGTAGAGGTTTCGCACCTGCTCGTATTGGGCCAGCACCCTATAGTAGTCGGCGATGAATACAGCCGACGCACCGTTTCGGATTGAATCCGGAATCTCGATGCTTGCATCAAACATATCGTTTCGTTCGGCCCACACCTTCTCGGCCGCCTTCTTCTGAAACTTGGAGTCGGAAACAGCTTGCGCGTTGAGCACGGCAAGTGTCAGAAACACTATCGCGGAAACTATTCTATTCTTCATACTTCAAAACTATCTGTGTTTGCGATAAACGCTTGAGGGCTTTCATCGCTTCATTATACTTCTTTAGACAATCGCGATGCACGGCGACGCCCCTGATGTTCAGCCGCGCATGTGCCACGAGGGCCCTATCGTTCAGTTCGTAGCTTATCTCTGCCGAATACCATTCATTATCAAGCGTTCTGCCTTCTGGCAGCTCGTCTACACGGCAACCCCGGGGTATGTCGAGCGTTATTGTCGCCTCATACTCCTCAGCGGGTTTGGCCGCGAGCCCTCTCTTGCGCTCCACAGTGTCGACCGCTTCACACCCGGCAACGCGTATTGGCCTAAGGTCTACATATATGCGGTTGCCGGCACGCCGTACCGCACCGTTGTCAACGACGTTTTCGGAGCTCACGATGCATTCGGGCGCCGAAAACGACTCCAGCCTGAGGCGCGCGTCCTTGGCCACCATATTTTTCTTGGGCGATGTGAGTAGGCGCTCGAGGAAATCTTGGCGGGCGTTCACGTCCCTGCCGTAATAAATATTGGCAATGGCCATGCGCTCGTGGCCCGTATAGCGGCGCGACATTTTGCCCACAAGATTGTCGCCGTCGATGGCAAAAATGGCATTGAGAACTTCTTTGTCCGGCGACCGGGAAAACTCCGGGATAGTATCGACAATGCAGCCGTCGCCATTCTCTACGATTGCCTCCCGGCCTCGTATTCCCCAGGGCAGATAACCGGCAGGAGCATAGGGAATCGTACCATCGACGTAGATGATGGAATCGGAAACTACGGCGCAGGCTATCTGATGGTTACCCGATTGCAACGACGGCAGTTCGCTCCACTGCGTAGGCACATCATCGCGCGTTCCCAGCCACACGAGGCGCCCGTCTACATCGACGGCTTTCAGCATCGCTTTTATCAAGCCGGCGCTGCCCTTGCAGTCGCCGTATCTCTGCGCAAGCACTTCGCCGGGCGCCATGGGCTTGAGCGCGTATTCACCGTTTTCCACCGCCACATAGCGGATATTGTTTCTCACCCATGAAGCAATGGTATCAATCTTCTCCACTGGCTCCGAGCACGATGCCGTAATGCTTCGGGCTAAAGCATCGATAGCATCCCGGTCCTTACTCTCATCTGCCGCAAAGCTGTGCAAATATCCGTAGAGTGAATCTACGCTCTCAAAATGGCCGGTTATAAACAGCTGTGGCGCAACGCCTACGGCCGCAGGCGCGCCATCTTCTGTTTTATATGCCGGAACGTCCGATGACGTGAGCGTGTAGCACACATCTCCGTCGCCGTCCACAGTCTTCACCAATTCCATACCGGCAGCAAGATTTCGGGTAGCTACAGCATATCTGGAAGCCAGTATTGCCGGAATTTCAATCCGCACCGTTGCCCGCTTCACGGGATATGGCCAACTGAGAATCGCACCCGTAAACTGCTGAGGCCAATTATTCTGCATAGAAAACGTCACCTTGGTGTCCTTGCCCTTCTTGAGCGGTACATTCAGCGCACATATCCGCGTGCCGGTATGAAACATACCCTCCGGTTCCCAGGAACGGTAATAGGGCTTGACTCCCGGGGCGGACGCCTTAAGTATCTCCTGATGTTCGCCGAATATTTTGGTTGCCAGCACCTCGTCGTCCGCTCTCTCCGCCCTGTAAACAGTCTCAAACCTGCTTCTTACAGCGCCCAATTTATCTCCTGAAGGCACAAAAGTATGAACCACGTTTTCATCCGTTATCACCACGTTGTCGTTTGCGGCAAAAGCATCGCAACATATCGCAGCCATAACAATCATAACGGCCAACACTACATAGCGAAAACGTGATTTTAAACTCATGGTCATATTCAGTATTCCGGAAATTCACCAAATACAATCGCAAATATAACCATATCTCACGAAAAAACAAACAATATCACATAATTCTCCTCAATAACTTTCACTCCAAGAATTGAAACATAAACGCACAGAAATCTTTGCGACTGAATTTTGAGCCTTTTTTGAGTCTTTTGATATTTGCGAATTGAGAAAGAACGCGCCGGAGAGCGCGTTCCGAGCCATAGCCGTGGGGTAAGCGTAGCGCACCCCGCGGTTACAGCCGCCCACTCTCCACCCCCCCCCTTTTGCGCGCGGCGATCAGCCGCGCGCAAAAGGGGGAATCAGGCTCGCATGCCCCCGCTCAGGCTATGCCCTCGGGGGGCTCTCGCCGGATAAAAAACGTAGGGTCTTCTTACCGCGGGGTGCGCTACGCTTACCCCACGGCTATGTTTCGGGACGCGCCCCCGGCGCGTCGCTTGTATTACGTATTGTAGGGGAGACGCTTATTGACGAGCGTTCTGTATAAGTGTATTCTTCTAGAAACATACTATCCGCCGAATTTGCAGTTACATATATAATTCTCTGCGCCTCAGCGTGAGTTTTCCACCCTTTTTACGAACAATTGGCTGAATAGCTACGATTATTGTATCTGCTTAAAGGCGGGGATATACAAAAAGTGAGCCCCGCTCTTCCTTTCGGAGGGGCGGGGCTCGGTATAGGGGGCGG